>NZ_JAIUKC010000001.1:0-9983 GCF_020177435.1 Saccharopolyspora sp. 7B
GGGGGGGCCGGGGGGCCCGCCCCCCCCCCGGCGCCCCCCCCCCCCCCCCCCCCGGGGGGGGGGGGGGGCGGGCGGGGCTCACCCGGGCGGGCCCGTGGGGGGCCCGCCCCACGCCGACGCCGACCAGTCCTGCACCGACCAGTCCTGCACCGACCAGTCCTGCACCGATCCGGCCGATGCCGGTCCGGCCGACCCGGGCCTGGCCAGCGCCGACCCGGTCGACGTCGACCCGGCCGACCTGGACCTGGCGAGCGCGGACCCGACCGAACCGCTGCCGACGAGCTCCGACCCGACCGCCCCAGCCCCGACCGACCCAGCCCAGACCGCCCCCGTGCCCGGCGAGGAGTGCCGCACCCATGAACGCTGACGAGATCATTTTCGAGCTCCAGGACCTGGGCGTCCGGTTGTGGAGCGAGGACGGGCAGATCCGGTTCCGCGCCCCGAAGGGCGCGCTCACCCAGCAGCACCGCGACGCCCTGCGCGCGCAAAAGGACGAGGTGCTCGCGCTGCTGGACCGCGAGCAGGACGCCGGCCAGGTGCGCGCCGACCCGGACGCCCGCGGCGAACCGTTCCCGCTCACCGACGTGCAGACCGCGTACCTGCTGGGCAGGCGCGATTCCTTCGGCTACGGCGGCGTCGCCTGCCACGGGTACCTGGAGGTCGGCTACCCGAGCCTGGAGCCGGACGCGGTGGTCGCCGCGTGGAACCTGCTGATCGGGCGGCACGACATGCTGCGCGCCACCGTGTCGGCCGACGGCTACCAGCAGGTGCTGCCGGAGGTGCCGCGCTGCGAGGTGGCCTGCACCGACCTGCGCGGTGCCGGGCCGGACGCGGTCGCCGCGCACCTGGCCGCGGTCCGGGAGGAACTGGGACACCGGCGCTACGACACCGCGGTGTGGCCCCTGTTCGAGCTGCGGCTGACCCGCACCGACGACGGCGACCTGCTGCACTTCTCGCTGGACTCGCTCATCGCGGACTGGGGCAGCGCCGGGGTGCTGCTGGACGAGCTGGACCTGGTGCTGGCGGGCCGCGCGGCCGAGCTGCCCGAGCTGGAGATCACCTTCCGGGACTACCTGCTCGCCGAGCGCGGGCTGCGCGACACGGCCCGGTACCGCCGCGACCGCGAGTACTGGAAGTCCAAGGTGGACGATCTGCCGCCCGCGCCGGAACTGCCGATGCGCACCGGCAGCGGCACCGGTGAGGTCCGCTTCGACCGGCACCGGTTCCGGCTGTCCGAACAGGACTGGAACGAGTTGCGCGCCCAGGCGGGGGCGCGCGGGATCACCGCCGCCAACGCGGTGCTCGCGGCCTACGCCTCGGTGCTGGACCGCTGGAGCGCGCGCCGCCGCTTCACCCTCAACCTCACCCTGCTGAACCGGCTGCCGCTGCACCCGCAGGTGGATCGGCTCGTCGGCGACTTCACCTCGGTGAGCCTGCTGGACGTGGACGGGATGGCCGGGACCTCGCTGGGGGAGCGCGCCGCGCGGCGCGGCGCGCGGCTGTTCACCGACCTGGACCACCGGTTGCACTCCGGCGTGGAGGTGATCCGCGACCTGGCCCGCGCCCGCGGCCAGGAGGCGGCGCTGATGCCGGTGGTGTTCACCAGCGCGCTCGGTCTCGGGCCCAGCGGTGGGTCCGGTGCGGGTCGCGTGCTCGGCGAGGGCATCACCCAGACCCCGCAGGTCTTCCTGGACTGCCAGGTCAACGACGGGTCCGGGGAACTGGTGGTGGACTGGGACGTTCGCCGCGGCATCTTCCCCGACGGGCTCGTCGCGGACATGTTCGCCGCGTTCGAGGAACTGCTGCGCTCGCTGGCCGCGGACGCGGCCGCGTGGGAGCTGCCGGAACCGGTGGGCCTGCCGGAGTGGCAGCGGGCCGAGCGCGCCCGCGCCAACGACACCGCCGGGCCGGTCCCGGACGGTCTGCTGCAGGACGGGGTCCTGGCGCGCGCCGCCCGCGCGCCGGACGCGATCGCGGTGCGCCACCCGGGCGGGGCCCTGCGCTACGGCGAGCTCGCCGGGCTCGCGGCCGAGGTGGCGCGGCGGCTCGACGGGATCGAACCGGGGGAGCGCGTCGCCGTGCTGGTCGACCGCGGTCCCGAGCAGGTCGTGGGCGTGCTGGGCGTGCTGCTGGCCGGCGGCTGCTACCTGCCGATCGACGCGAACCAGCCGCGGGTGCGCCGGGACCGGGTGCTCGCCGACGCCGGGGTGCGCCGGGTGCTCGTGCAGTCCCGCACCACCGACCTGCCGGACGAGCTGGTGGTGACCGAGCTGGACCGGCTCGAACCCGCCGCGACCGCGCCGCCGCGGCCCGCGACCGCACCGGACGACCCGGCCTACGTCATCTACACGTCCGGTTCGACCGGGGCGCCGAAGGGCGTGGTGATCAGCCACCGCGCCGCGCGCAACACCGTGGACGACGTCACCGAGCGGTTCGGCGTCACCGAGCGGGACCGGGTGCTGGGCCTGGCCCGGCTCGGCTTCGACCTGTCCGTCTACGACGTGTTCGGGGTGCTCGCCGCCGGAGGCGAGCTGGTGCTGCCCGACCCGGAGCGCGGCGCGGACCCCTCGCACTGGGCGGAACTGGTGGCCGAGCACGGCGTGACGCTGTGGAACTCGGTGCCCGCCCAGCTGCAGATGCTGGTGAACTACCTGGATTCCGAGCCCGCGGTGCTGCCGGGCCTGCGGCTGGGCCTGCTGTCCGGCGACTGGATCCCGGTGACGCTGCCCGATCAGCTGGCCCGGTTCGCCCCGGCCGCCGAGCTGGTCTCGCTGGGCGGCGCGACCGAGGCGTCGATCTGGTCGATCCACCACCCGATCGACCGGGTGGACCCGTCGTGGACGAGCATCCCGTACGGAACACCGTTGCGGAACCAGGGTTTCCGGGTGCTCGACGCGGACTGGCGGGACTGTCCGGTGTGGACTCCCGGCGAGCTGTGCATCACCGGCGCGGGACTCGCGCTCGGGTACCTCGGGGACGCGGAGCTGACCGCGGACCGGTTCGTCGCGCACCCCGCCGACGGGCAGCGGCTCTACCGCACCGGCGACCTCGGCCGCTACCTGCCCGGCGGGGAGATCGAGTTCCTCGGCAGGCGCGACGACCAGGTGAAGATCCGCGGCCACCGCATCGAACTCGGCGAGGTGGAGGCCGCGCTGCTGGCCCACCCGGAGGTCGGTGCGGCGGCCGCCGTCGTCGCCGGTGAGGGCGGGGAGCGGGCGCTGCTCGGCTTCACCGAACCCGCCCGCGTCGCCGAGCCGGACCGCGACGAGCGCGGCCGGGAACGGCTGCGCACCGCCGCGGCGAAGTTCGCCGACCGCCAGGTCGCGGGGCTCGCCGCCGAGGACGTCGAGCGTTACCTGCACGACCTGCACCGCGCGGCGCGGCTGTCCATGCTGCACGCGCTGCGCGCCCGCGGCGCCTTCGCCGCCCCGCGCGACGAGGACGCGGTGGTCGACGCCGCCCAGCCGCACGAGCGGCACCGCTGGCTGGTGCGCCGCTGGCTGCGCTGCCTCCTCGACGGCGGCGAGGTCGCCGAGCGGGACGGGCTGCTGCGGATCGCCGCGGACGTCTCCGGCGAGGACGTGGAACGCGCCTGGCAGCAGGTGGAACGGCACTGCGAGCGCGGTCTGTGCACCCCGGACTTCGTGCGCTACCAGCGCGACCACGTCGGCCGCCTGCACGCGCTGCTCGACGACGAGCAGAACCCGTTCGAGCTGCTGTTCCCGCAGGGCCGCGACGAACCGGCGCGGGCGGTGTACCGCGACGACCCGGCGATGCGCTACGCCAACCACGGCGCCGCCGCCGTGCTGCACCGCATCGCCGCCGGGCACGACGGACCGGAACCGCTGCGCGTGCTGGAACTCGGCGCGGGCACCGGCGCGACCACCTCGGCGGTGCTGCCGCTGCTCGACGGGTTCGAGGTGGATTACCTGTTCACCGACGTCACCCCGTTCTTCCTGCCCGCCGCGCAGGAGGAGTTCGCCGGAGTGCCCGGGCTGCGGTTCGGCCTGCTCGACGTGGACGGCGACCTGCGGGCGCAGGGCGCGACGCCGAACTCCGCGGACGTGGTGCTGTGCGCCGGGATGCTCAACAGCGCCCGGGACGTGGCCGCCGCGCTGCGCACCGCCGTGGAACTGCTCGCCCCCGGCGGCTGGCTGGTGTTCACCGAACCGACCGGCGAGCACCCGCAGATCCTGCTCACCCAGGGCTTCATGATGGATCCGGCGGACGGCGACCGGGAACGCGGCGCGAGCACCCTGCTGGACCGGGACCGCTGGCGCGCGCTGCTCGCCGAGGCCGGTGCCGAAGAAGTGCTGTGCCTGCCCGGTGACGAACACCCGATGGCCGCGCAGGGGATGCACCTGTTCGCCGCGCGGGTCGGGGCCGACCGCGCGGCCCCGCACCCGGCGGCGCTGGAGCGGTTCCTGCGGGAGCGGCTGCCCGCGCACATGGTGCCCGCGCATCTGCAGCTGGTGGACGCGCTGCCGGTCACCCGCAACGGGAAGATCGACCGGGCGGCGCTGGCCGGATGGCGGCCCGCCGAACCCGTCGGCACCGCGGTCGAGTCCGATGTGGACGGCGGGGACGAGCTGGCGGCGCGGCTGTGCGCGCTGTGGGCCTCCGCGCTCGGCGTGCAGCGGATCGGGCCGGACGAGAACTTCTACCACCGCGGCGCGGATTCGCTGATCCTGGCGCGCGTCGCGGGCCGGCTGCGCGAGGAGGTCCCGGAGGCCGCGGACTTCGCCTACGACACGCTGCTGCGCCAGATGCTCAACGAGCCCACCGTGACCGCGCTGCTCGCCGCCTTGCGAGCCGGGCGGGAACCCGAGGTGGCGCCGGTGCGCGCGGCACGGGGCGGCTCGCTGCTGGTGCCGTTCGGGTCGCAGGACGTCGACGGGCCGGTGCGGGTGCTGTTCCACGCGGCGCTCGGCACGATGGACTACTTCCAGCACCTGGGCGCCGCGCTCGCCGAGCAGCGGCTCGGCCCCGTGGTGGGGCTCGCGGTCGCCGATTGGGACGCGTACTGCGCGATCCCCGCCGAGGACCTGATCCCCCGCGTCGCCGATGACTACGCGCGGCGGCTCGTCGACGAGGGCCACACCCGGTTCCAGCTCGTCGGCTACTGCCTCGGCGGGCTGCTGGCCACCGAGGTGGCGCGGCGGCTGGCCGAACGGGGCCTGGAGGTCGTGGACCTGACGCTGGTCGACAGCATCCCGATGTTCATCGAGACCGACGAGGAACTCGCCTTCGAATCGATCTTCGTGCCGAACCTGGGGCTGGACCCGGTCGCCTCCGTCTTCGGGCCCGAAGTGGACGCCGCGGACGTGCACCGCGCCGTGCAGACGCTGATGGAGCAGTGCTCCGGCAAGGTCCCGGCCGGGGCGATCGCCGCGCTGCGCGACGACCCGGGGCTCACCGCGGTCGCCGAGGCGGCCACCCGCCGGGCCCGGATCGACCAGCGGGACCGGCTCGCCGAGTACGCCCGCGCCGCCGCCGAGAACGCCGGCGTCCCGGTCGAGCCGGAGATGGTGCCGACCCTGTTCCGGGTGTGCAGGCACAGCATGATCGCCGCTCGCTTCGACCCGGAGCCCTACGCCGGCGACATGCGGTTCCTGCGGGCCGACCAGCAGCAGACCTTCGGCCTCACCGCCGGGGTAGGGCACTTCGCCGCGCCGTTCTGGGAACGCACCTGCCTCGGCGGGTTCGCGGTCTCCGACGTGCCCGGCGACCACTTCAGCGTCATCGAACCCCCACAAGTGCAGATCGTCGCGGACCGGTTGGCCGAACCGCTGCGCGCGGACGTCGAGGAGCAGGGAGCGCACGCATGACAACAGCCGCTGGAGGAGCGGAGCAGGGCAGCTCGGCGCTCGCCGAGCTGCGGCGCCCGATCGCGCCGATGACGCGGCTCGGGGTGCTGCTCGGCGGGATCGGGGCGTTGACCACGCTCGCCCCGTTCGTCGGGATCGCCGAGCTGGGGCGCACGTTGCTGGCGCCGGGGCCGCTGGACGCCACCCGGGTGGCCTGGACCGCGGTGGTCATCGCGGTCGGCACGGTGCTCGGCTGGAGCTGCACCGGCGCGGCGCTGTGGATCACGCACCTGGCCGACGGCCGGATGCAGGCCGAGCTGCGCCGCAGGCTGGTCCGCAAGCTCGGCGAGGTCGGGCTCGGCTGGTACTCGGAGACCAACTCGGGCCGGGTGCGCAAGGCCGCGCAGGACGACGTCGACGACCTGCACCACCTGATCGCGCACCACGACGTGGAGCTGGCCGGGGCGGTGGTGCTGCCGCTCGGCGGGCTGGCCTACCTGCTGTGGGTGGACTGGCGGCTGGCGCTGCTGGCGCTGGCGACGTTGCCGATCTACTTCGTGGCCTACGGGTTCATGATGCGCGGGTTCGCCGACAAGATGCGCGAGATGGACTCCGGGTTCGCCCGCGTCAGCGCCGCCATCGCGGAGTTCGTGCACGGCATCGCCGTGGTGAAGTCGTTCGGGCAGACCGGCCGGGCGCACGCCGGTTACCGGCGCGCCGTCGACGAGTTCGGCGAGCGCTACGCCGGGTGGGTCCGCCCGGTGCTGCGGCTGGAGGCGCTGACCTCGATGGCCCTGTCGGTGCCGGTGATCGCGCTGGTCGGCGTGGCGGGCGGCACCTGGTTCGTGCAGCGCGGCTGGGTGACGCCGATCGACGTGCTCGCCGAGGTGCTGGTGGCCGTGGTGCTGCCCTCGACGCTGCTCACCCTCAACCAGGGCTTCACCGCGCAGCGCAAGGCCGTCGCCGCCGCCGAACGGCTGTCCGGACTGCTGTCCGCCCCGGCGCTGCCGGTGGCCGCGGAACCGCGCAGCCCGCAGGGCAACCTCGTCGAGTTCGACGCGGTGGAGTTCGGCTACGCCGCGGACGAACCGGTGCTGCGCGGCGTGGACCTCACCTGCCGCCCCGGCACGGTCACCGCGCTCGTCGGCCCGTCGGGCGCGGGCAAGTCCACGCTGGCGAAGCTGCTGCCGCGGTTCTACGACGTCACCGGTGGGGCGATCCGGCTCGGCGGTGTCGACGTCCGCGAGATCGCGCCCGCCGAGCTGTACCGGCACGTCGGGTTCGTGCTGCAGGACGTGCAGCTGCTGCACGGCACCGTGGCCGACAACCTGCGGCTGGGCAGGCCCGCCGCGACCGAGCGGGAACTGGTCGCCGCCGCCGAAGCCGCCCGCATCCACGAACGCATCACCCGGCTGCCCCGCGGCTACGAGTCGGTGATCGGCGAGGACGCGGTGCTCTCCGGCGGGGAGGCGCAGCGCGTCTCCATCGCCCGCGCGCTGCTCGCCGACACCCCGGTGCTGGTGCTGGACGAGGCCACCGCCTACGCCGACCCGGAATCCGAAGCCGAGATTCAGGAGGCGCTGTCCGCCGTCGCGCGCGGCCGCACCGTCCTGGTGATCGCGCACCGCCTGTCCACCATCACCGACGTCGACCGGATCGTCGTCGTCGAACGCGGCCGCGTCGCCGAGCAGGGCACGCACGCGGAACTGCTCGCCGCGGACGGCCGCTACGCGCGCATGTGGGCCGAGCACGAGTCGACCACCGACAGCACCGCCGGGGCGCCCGACGGGGGAGGAGCAGCACGATGATCAGGCACCTGGCGACGATCCTGGGGCCGCAGCACCGCGGTGCGCTGCGCTCCTACCTGGCCTGGCTGGTCGGGTACGCGGTGCTGGAAGGGCTGGCGATGGCCTTCCTGGTGCCGGTGCTGGGCGCCGTGCTCAGCGGCGACACCGGTGCCGCCTGGCGCTGGCTGGGCGCACTGGCGATCGCCGTGCTGGCGACCTGCGTCGCCCGCTACCAGCAGGCGATGCAGGGATTCCGGCTGGCGCTGGTCACCCTCGGGACCCTGCACCGCCGCCTCGGCGACCACGTGGCCTCGCTGCCGCTGGGCTGGTTCAGCTCGGAGAAGGTCGGCAGGCTCTCCCGCAGCGCCACCGGCGGCACCTTCATGGTCACCAACGTGTTCGCGCACCTGCTCACCCCGGTGGTGAGCGGTGTCGTCACGCCCGCGACGGTGGCGGTGGCGATGCTGGTGCTCGACTGGCGCCTCGGCCTGGTGATGGTGCTGGCCGCGCCGCTGCTGTACCTGACGCACCGCTGGTCCGCGCACTGGATCGGGCGGTCCGAGCAGCAGCGCGACGCCGCCGACGCGCTCGCCGGGAACCGCGTGGTGGAGTTCGCCCGCAACCAGCAGACGCTGCGCGCGTTCGGCCGCGGCGCCGAGGGCTACGCGCCGCTGGAGGAGGCCATCGACGGCCGCGGGCGCGCCGCGGGCCGGATGCTCACCGAGACGATGCCGCGGCTGCTGGCCTCCGGGCTCGCCGTGCAGCTGTCCTTCGCCGCGCTGGTCGCGGTCGGGGTGGCGCTGGTGCTGGGGTCCGCGATCGAGCCGGTGACGCTGGTGGCGCTGCTGGCGCTGGCCGCGCGGTTCGTCGGCCCGCTCACCGAGGTCGCCGGGCTCAGCGGCATGGTGCGGATGGCCGGCAACGACCTGCGACGGCTCGCGGAGATCTTCGACGAGGAGCCGCTGGCCGAACCGGCCGCGGCCGCCGAGGTCACCCGCCCCGGCGAGATCGAGTTCGACGCGGTCCGCTTCGGCTACGACCCGGCGAACCCGGTGCTGCGGGACGTGTCGCTGCGGGTGCCCCCGCGCACCATGACCGCGGTCGTCGGGGCCTCGGGCTCCGGCAAGACCACCATCACCCGGCTGATCATGCGGTTCTTCGACGTGGATTCCGGGGTGGTGCGCGTCGGCGGCGCGGACGTGCGCGAACTGGGCACGGCCGGGCTCGCCGAGCAGGTGTCGCTGGTGATGCAGGACGTGTACCTGTTCGACGACACGCTGGAAGCGAACATCCGCATCGGCCGGCCCGCCGCCACCGACGAGGAGCTGCGCGAGGCGGCGCGGCTGGCGGGCGTGCACGAGATCGTCGAACGGCTCCCGCAGGGCTGGGCCACCCCGGTCGGCGAGGGTGGCGCCTCGCTCTCCGGCGGGGAGCGGCAGCGGGTGTCGGTGGCGCGGGCCGTGCTCAAGGGCGCGCCGATCGTGCTGCTGGACGAGGCGACCGCCGCCCTGGACCCGGAGAACGAGCGCTACGTGCAGGACGCGCTGCGCAGCCTGATGCGCACCTCCACGCTGGTGGTGATCGCGCACAAGTTGCCGACCGTGGTCGCCGCGGACCAGATCCTGGTGCTCGACGACGGCCGCATCGCCGAACGCGGCACGCACGAGGAGCTGCTGGCCGCGGACGGCCGGTACGCGGAGTTCTGGAACCGGCGCACCCGCAGCCGCGGCTGGCGCCTGGTGTCCGCGGAGCAGGACCGGTGACCGCTGTCGTCGGAGTCGTCGGCGGGCGCGGGGACGTCGGTTCGCACGCGGTGCGGGCGTTGCGCGGACGCGGGTGCGCGGTGCGGATCGGCGGGCGCAGCGCGCCTTCCGGGCCGGAGGAGCGGGTGGTGGACTTCCGTTCCAAGTCTACTGTGGACGATTTCTGCGCCGGGCTGGACGTGCTGCTCAACTGCGCGGGGCCGTCGCGGGAGATCGGCGACGCGCTCGCCGTCGCGGCGCACCGCGCGGGCGCGGACTACGTGGACGTGGCGGGGGACGAGGCGCTGCACGCGCTGCTGGACCCCGCCGGTCCCCGCGTCGCGGTCCTCTCGGCCGGGTTGCGGCCGGGCCTGACCGGGTTGTTCCCGCGCGCGGTCGCCGCCGAGCTCGACCGGGTGGACGCGCTCGAGGTCCACTTCGGACTGCTCGACCGGTTCACCGAGGTCGCCGCGGCGGACTACCTGCACGGCGTGGGGGGCGGGGGGCGCCCCCCCCCGCCGCGGGGGGGCGGGGGGGGGGGGGGGGGGGGGGGGGGGGGGGGGGGGGGGGGGGGGCCGCCCCCCGGGGGGGGCGGCCGCGTGCCGCCCCAGGCCCCGGGGGGGGTGGACGCGGGGGGCGGCGGCCGG
>NZ_JAIUKC010000002.1:0-70722 GCF_020177435.1 Saccharopolyspora sp. 7B
GCCCCCGCGGGGCCCCCCCCGGGCAGTTCCCCCGCCCCCCCCCCCCCCCCCCCCCCCCCCCCGCGGGCCCGGCCCCCGGCGGGGCGCCCGCGCGGGGGGGGGGGGGGGGGGGGGCGCCGCGGGGCCCCCCCCCCCGGGGGCGGGCTGGCGCGGCGGCGTGCGCCGCACCGGGGAGGCGCGGCGCACCGACGTCGAGCTGCCGCACTTCCCGGGCCGGGTCACCGTGCTCACCCAGCTCAGCACCGAGGACGAGCGCCTCGCCGCCGAGCTGGGCCTGGAGCGCGGCGACTGGCGCACCGTGCTGTGCGGCGAGCACGTGCCCGCCGTGTTCGACCGGGTGCGCGGGACGGACCGGGCCACCGCGATCGCCGACCTGCGCCGGGCGAGCCTGCTCGACCTGGCCGGGCGCTCCCGCTTCGTGACGATGACCGTCCGCGCGGACGGGGAACGCGGTGGTGCGCCCGAGTCCCGCACCGCCGTGCTGCACGGGGCGGGCAACGCCGAGCTCAGCGGGGAAGTGGCGGCCGCCGCCGTCGCCGCGGTGCTCGCCGGGACCGTCCCGGCCGGGCGGCACTACGCCGCGGACGTGCTCGACGCGCGCGCGGTGGTCGCCGAGCTGTCCGCCCGGGTGACCTGGCCCGCGGACGACGACGAGGAAGGTGTGCTGTGAACGTGCCCCTGGACGCGCTGCGGCGCGTCGAGCGGACCAGCCTGGCCGCGATGCTGCGGGTGCTGCGGGACGCGGTGGGTGCCCAGCCCGCGAGCGAAGCCCAGCCCGTCACCGAAGCCCAGCTCCGCCGCGCGCTGCGCGTCGCACCCCGCCACGAGTGGCTGCTGCGGCGCTGGCTCGTCGCGCTCAGCGAGGAAGGTCTGCTCACCGCCGAGCAGGACCGCTACCGGCTCGCCGAACCGTCCGGGATGGACGTCGACGGGCTCGCCGCCGACTACCGGGAACTCGGTTTCCCCGACGGCATGGCGCGGTTCCACCGCGCCGCGCTGGACCGGCTCCCGGAACTGCTGCGCGACGAGGTGCGCGCGCAGGACCTGCTGTTCGACGGGGACGACGTGCTGGACGCGCTCACTGCCTACCAGCGCAACGCGTTCACCGACCACCTCAACGAGACCTGCGCCGCGCTCGTGGTCGCCGCCGCCTCCCGGCGCGCCCCGCTGCGCGTGGTGGAGCTCGGCGCCGGAGGCGGCGGGACCACCGAGGCCGTGCTGCGCGCGGTGCGGGCGGCCGGGGCGCCGGTCGAGCACCGGTTCACCGACGTCTCCCGGCTGTTCGCGCCCGTCGCGCAGCGGCTCGGGCTGGCGGCGGAACTGCTCGACGTGGACGCCGACTTCGCCGCGCAGGGCTTCGCGGCGGGCAGCGCCGACCTGGTGCTGGCCGGCAACGTGCTGCACAACGCCCGCCACCTCGGCGAGACCCTGGCGCGCGTCCGCGCACTGCTGGCGCCCGGCGGGGAGCTCGTCTGCACCGAGTCGGTGCGGGACAACCGCGCGATGCTCACCTCCATGCAGTTCCTGCTGTCCGCGGAGGACGGCCGGGATCGGCACACCGACCGGCGCGCCGCGAGCGGCGAGGTGTTCCTGGACGACGCCGGGTGGCGTGCCGAACTGCGCGCCGCCGGGTTCGAGCTGCGGGCCGTGCACCCGGAACCCGGGTCGCCGTGGGCGGCCGCCGGGCAGCTGCTGTTCCACGCGGTGCGCCCCGGCGCGGCGGACGTCGCCGACGTGCTGGCCGAGCTCGGCGACCGCGTCGTGCTGGAGACCGGCACCGCGACCCGGACCGCCGCGCGGCTGCGGGCGGCGCTGGGCGGGGAACCGGAAGCGGACGAGCGGGTGCGCGGCCTCCTCGCCACGCTCGGCGCGGGCACCGGCCTCGCCGCCGCGCTCGGCCCGGAACCGGGACGCACCGGCGTGCTCACCGGCGACGGGGCGGCCGCGGTGTGGTCGGCGGGCGGAACCGCCGTGCTCGGCGACCCGGCGGCGACGCCCGCCCGGCTGCTGGCCTGGCTGGAGCGTTCCGAGGTGGAGACCGCCGTGCTGCCCGCCGAGCAGGCGCGGGCCCTCCCGGACCTGCCCGCCGCGCTGATGACGGACCTGTCCGCGCTGCGCCGGGTGGTGCTCACCGGCGCCGAGCTCACCGCGGCGGAGGCGGCCGCGTGGGCGGAGCTGGACGTGGAACCGCGCGGTGCCGTCGCGCCCCGACCGGCCGGAGATCTCGCCGCGGACGTGGCGGCCGCCGCCGACGCCGAGATCGCCGGGCTCGACCAGGACGCCGCCCTCGACGCGCTGCGGCTGGTGGACGCGGCGGCGCTGCGCTCCATGCTCGCCGCCCTGGTGCGCGCCGGATGGTCCGCCGCGGCAGGTGGAACCGACTCGGCGGAGCGGATCCTCGACGCCGCCGCGGTCGCCCCGGAGCACCGGGCGCTGGTGCGTCGCTGGCTGGTCGAACTGGCGCGGGAAGGGCTGCTGGTGCACCGCGACGGCGGCTACGCGCCCGTGCCGGAGCACGCGGAACTCCTGCGGATCGACGATCCGTGGCGGGAAGCGCGGGAGCGCTGGCTGGCCGCGTTCGGCGCCGCCGAGACCGTGGACTACGCGCGCGGCAGCGCCGAAGCGCTGCCCGAGCTGATCACCGGCCGGGCGCAGGCGGTGCTGCTGCTGTTCCCCGAAGGCCGCACCGACCTGGCCCGCGCGCTGTACCGGGAGAGCATCACCGCCCGCTACCAGCAGCGCGCCGTGGCCGCTCTCGTCGCCGAGTCCGTCCGGCGCGCGGCCCGACCGCTGCGGGTGCTGGAGGTCGGCGCGGGCACCGGCGCCACCACCGAGGTCGTGCTCGACGCGCTCGGCGGCGCCCGGGTGGACTACCTGTTCACCGACGTGTCCCGGTTCTTCCTCGACCAGGCGCGGCAGCGCTTCGGCGCCGCGGTGCGCTACGGGCTGTTCGACCTCGACGCCGAGCCGGACGCGCAGGACTTCGACGGAGGCCCCTTCGACCTCGTCCTCGGCGCGGGGGCGTTGAACGCGGCCACCGACACCGACGCCTCCGTGCGTCGGCTTCGCGGGCTGCTCGCCCCCGGCGGGCTGCTGGTGCTCACCGAACCGACCACCGAGGAGCACTGGGTGATGGCCTCGCAGGGCCTGCTCATGGCCGACGCGCACGACGACCGCGCCGGGTCCGGAGCCACGTTCCTGTCGCTGCCGCAGTGGCGCGCGGTGCTCGACCGCGCCGGGCTGCACCGCGAGCTGGAACTCCCGCCGCCCGGGCACGCGCTGGAACCCCTGGGGCACCGCGTGTTCGTCGCGCGCGCCTGAACCTCCCCGCTACGAAAGGAAGAACCCATGTGCGGCATCACCGGTTGGGTGGCGTTCGACGACGACCTGCGGGCCCACCGCGACATCGTGGAGGCCATGACCCGCACCCTCGCCGACCGCGGACCCGATGACGGCGACGTGTGGCTGGACCGCCCGGTCGCCCTCGGCCACCGCAGGCTCGCCGTCATCGACCTGCCCGGCGGCCGCCAGCCGATGCGGGTGGAGACCCCGAGCGGGCCGGTGGTGCTGGTGTACTCCGGCGAGACCTACGACTTCACCGAGCTGCGCGAGGAGCTGGCAGGCCGCGGCCACCGCTTCGCCACCGCCTCCGACACCGAGGTGGTGCTGCGCGGCTACCTGGAGTGGGGCGAGTCCGTCGCCGAACGGCTCAACGGCATGTACGCCTTCGCCATCTGGGACGGCAGGCACGAGCGGCTGGTGCTGGTGCGGGACCGGATGGGCGTGAAACCGCTGTACTACCACCGCACGCGCGACGGAGTGCTGTTCGGCTCCGAACCGAAGGCGGTGCTGGCGAACCCGGCGTTCCCGCGCCGCGTCGACACCGGCTGCCTCCGTGAGCTCGTCGGGTTCACCAAGGCCCCCGGCTGGTCGCTGTGGAAGGACCTGCACGAGGTCGAACCGGGCACGGTGCTCACCGTCGACCGGGACGGGATGCGGGAACGCACCTACTGGCGGCTGGAGACCGCGCCGCACACCGACGACGCGGAGACCACGATCGCCCGGGTCCGCGAGCTGCTCGGCGACGTGGTGCCCCGCCAGCTGGTGTCGGACGTGCCGCAGTGCGTGCTGCTGTCCGGCGGCCTCGACTCCAGCGCCATCACCGCGCTCGCCGCCCGGCACCTGGCCGGGCAGGGGCGGGCGGTGCGCTCCTACTCGGTGGACTTCGCGGGCTACGAGGAGAACTTCCGGCCCGACGAGTTCCGCGAGACCCCGGACTCGCCGTTCATCCGCGACGTCAGCGCGCACGTCGGCTCCCGGCACCGGGACGTGGTGCTGGACTCGAAGCTGCTCGGCACGCCCGAGCTGCGGCGGGCGGTGGTGGCGGCGCGGGACATGCCGATCGGGCTCGGCGACATCGACAGCTCGATGTACCTGCTGTTCCAGGCGATCCGCGAGGAATCGACCGTCGCGCTCTCCGGCGAGTTCGCCGACGAGCTGTTCGGCGGCTACGTCTGGTTCCACCACCCGGCCGCGCGCGACGCCGACACCTTCCCGTGGCTGGCGTTCCAGAACACCTACACCGCCGACCGCACCGGGCCGCTGCGGCCGGAACTGCGGCAGGCGCTGGACATCGGCGGCTACGTCGCCGACCAGTACGCGGACGCCGTCGCCCGCGTCGAGCACCTCGACCACGAGGACGCCGCCGAACGACGCATGCGCACCAGCAGCCACCTGCACATCACCCGCCTGGTGCGGGCGATGCTGGACCGCAAGGACCGGATGTCGATGGCCGTGGGCCTGGAGGTCCGCGTCCCGTTCGCCGATCACCGCCTCGTGGAGTACGTCTACAACGCGCCGTGGGCGCTGAAGACCCACGACGGCCGGGAGAAGGGCCTGCTGCGCGGCGCCGTCGCCGACCTGCTGCCGGAATCCGTGGTGCGGCGGGTGAAGAGCCCCTACCCGTCCACTCAGGACACCCGGTACGCGGAGGAGTTGCAGCGCCAGACCCGCGACGTGCTCGCCGAACCCGACCACGCCGTGTTCGAGGTCTTCGACCGGGACTGGCTGCGCGGCACCGCCGAACGCGATCCGGCCACCGTCACCGGGGAGGTCCGCACCGGGCTCGAACGCGCCCTCGACTTCTACCACTGGGCCGACCTGTACCGGCCCGAACTGGAACTCGCATGACCACGACCGAAAGCGGGGGAACCGCCATGACCGACCTCCTGGAACCGCTCGTACTGGACGAGGACTTCGTGCAGCGCTCGCACGAGGTGACCGCGCGGCTGCGCGAGACGACGCCGGTGCGGTTCGTCGTGCTGCCCGGCGGTTTCCCGGTGTGGCTGGTCACCGGCCACGCCGAGGCCCGCGCCGCGATGACCGATCCGCGGCTGAGCAGCCACCACGTCTACGACCGGCTGGAACGGATGCGGCTGGCCGCGGCCGGTGCCGGGGAGGACGCGGAGAGCCTGTTCGCCCCGGAGCTCGCGCAGAACCTGCTCAACCTGGACCCGCCGGACCACACCCGGCTGCGCAAGCTCGTCTCCGCGGTGTTCACCACCCGCTCGGTCGCCCCGCTGCGCCCCCGCATCGAGGAGATCACCGACGAGCTACTGGACGCGATGGCCGCCGCGGGGGAGGCGGAACTGCTCGCCGACTACGCCTACCCGCTGCCGATCCGGGTGATCTGCGAGCTGCTCGGCATCCCGTTCGCCGACCGGGACCGGTTCACCGACTGGTCCCGCACCATGGTCGCCGCGACCACCCCGGCGGAGGTCGGGGCCGCGTCCAAGCTGATGGCCGGCTACCTCGGTGATCTGGTGGAGGCCAAGCGGGCTGACCCCGGCGAGGACCTGCTGTCGCGGCTGGTGCACGTGAGCGAGGACGGCGACCGGCTGTCCCGGGACGAGCTGATCTCCACCGCCGTCGTGCTGCTGACCGGCGGTTTCGAGACCACGGTGAACCTGATCAGCAGCGGGATGCTGGCGCTGCTGCGCCACCCGGACCAGCTGGCGCTGCTGCGCTCCCGGCAGGACCTGCTCGGCGGGGCGGTGGAGGAGTTCCTGCGGTACGAGACGCCGAACAACCTGTCCTCGCCGCGCTACGCCACCGAACCGGTCGAGCTGGGCGGGGTGGAGATCCCCGCCGGGCACTTCGTGATGGCCTCCTGGCTGTCGGCGAACCGCGAACCCCGCTTCGCCGACGCGGACCGGCTCGACATCACCCGCAAGCCGGGCGGGCACCTGGCCTTCGGCCACGGCATCCACTACTGCCTCGGGGCGCCGCTGGCCCGGCTGGAGGGCGAGATCGCCTTCGGCCGGTTGCTGGCGCGCTTCACCGACGTCGAGCTCGCCGTGCCGGAGGAGGAGCTGCGCTGGCGGTTCAGCACCGCCATGCACGGCCTGGAAACCCTGCCGCTGCGGCTGCGCTGACCCCGCTGGAGGAACGAGACATCATGGCTCCGCTCGAAGGAACCACCGGCTGGCCCGCCGACTTCGCCGCCCGCTACCGCGAAGCCGGGTACTGGGCCGGGCGCACGCTCGGCGGCCTGCTGCGCGACTCGGCGCGGCGCGCACCGGAGCGCACCGCGCTCGTGGACGGCGACCGCCGATGGGACTACCGGGAGCTCGACGACGTCGCCGACCGGGTCGCCGCCGGGCTCCGCGCGCACGGCATCGCGCCGGGCGACCGCGTCCTGGTGCACCTGCCGAACGTCGCCGAGTTCGCCGCGCTGCTGTTCGGCTGCGCCCGCGCCGGTGCGGTGCCGGTGCTCGCGCTGCCGCCGCACCGGGAGACCGAACTGGTGCACCTGGCCGAGCTCGCCGGTGCCGTCGCCTACGCGATCCCCGCCGAGCACGGCGGGTTCGACCACCTCCCGCTCGCCGAGGCCGTCACCGCGGGCGCCCCGTCGGTGCGGCACGTGTTCGTCGTCGGCGGCGATCCGGGCCGGTTCACCCCGTTCGACGCGCTCACCGCCGCCGAACCGGGGGACCGCGCCGACGACGCCGCGCCGGAGGACGTCGCGGTGCTGCTGCTGTCCGGCGGCACCACGGGACTGCCGAAGCTGATCCCGCGCACCCACGACGACTACGCCTACAACGCCCTCGCCAGCGCCGAGGTCTCCGGGCTGGACGCGGCATCGGTGTACCTGGCGGCGTTGCCCGCGGCGCACAACTTCGCGCTCGCCTGCCCCGGTCTGCTGGGCGCGTTCGCGGTCGGTGCGACGGTCGTGCTCAGCCCCGGCGGTGACCCGGAGACCGCGTTCCCGTTGATCGAGCGGGAACGGGTCACGGTGGTCGCGCTGGTGCCGCCGCTGGTGCTGGTGTGGCTGGACGCCGCCGAGCTGTTCCGGCCGGACCTGTCCAGCCTGCGGTTGCTGCAGGCCGGTGGATCGCGGCTCAAGGACGATCCCGCCCGCCGGGTGCGGTCGGTGCTGGGCTGCGCGCTGCAGCAGGTGTACGGGATGGCCGAGGGCCTGCTCAACTTCACCCGCCTCGACGACCTGGACGAGCTGGTCATCGGCACCCAGGGCCGGCCGCTGTCCGCAGATGACGAGGTGCTGGTGTGCGACCAGGACGGCGACCCGGTCCCCGACGGCCAGGTCGGCGAGCTGCTGGTCCGCGGTCCGTACACGCTGCGCGGCTACTTCCGCGCCGAGGCGCACAACGAGCGCTCGTTCACCGCCGACGGCTTCTTCCGCACCGGCGACCTGGTGCGGCGGCTGCCTACCGGGCACCTCGTCGTGGAGGGCCGCAGCAAGGAGGTGATCAACCGCGGCGGCGACAAGATCCCCGTCGAAGAGGTGGAGAACCACCTGCTGTCCCACCCGGCGGTGCACGACGTGGCGCTCGTCGGCTTCCCCGACGAGGCGATGGGGGAGCGCAGCTGCGCGTTCGTGCTCGCCGCGGGCGAACCGCCGAACCGGCGCGACCTGGTGGAGCACCTGCGGCGGCTCGGCGTCGCCGCGTTCAAGCTGCCGGACCGGGTGCGGGTGCTGGAGTCCTTCCCGCGCACCGGCCTCGGCAAGGTCGACCGGCGGGCGCTGGCGGAAGGGCTGGTGCGGCCGTGACCGTGGAGACTTACCCGTTCAACGCGGCGGAAGGGCTCGACCTCGCCCCCGCCTACCGGCGCGCCCAGCGCACGCCGGGCCCGGTCCGCGTGCAGCTGCCGTTCGGCGAACCCGCCTGGCTGGTGACCCGCCACGACGAGGCCCGGTTCGTGTTCGCCGACCCGCGCTTCAGCCGGGCGATGGCGCAGGAGCGGGATTCGCCGCGCACCACCCCGCACAACCCGGTCGGCATCGTGACGATGGATCCGCCGGAGCACACCCGGGTGCGCACCCTCGTCGCGAAGGCGTTCACCGCGCGCCGCGCCGAACGGCTGCGCCCGTGGATCCGAGAGCTGCTGCACGAGCGCATCGACGCGATGGCGGCGCCTGCCGACCTCGTGGCCGAGCTGGCGCTGCCGGTGCCGATCGCCGTCATCTGCGAACTGCTCGGCGTCCCGGCGCGGGACCGGGACCGCTTCCAGGGGTGGAGCGAGGCGGTGCTGTCCACCAACGGGCTGCCACCGGAGCAGATCGTCGAACGCACCGGGGCGCTGCGGACCTACGTGGCCGAGCTGATCGCGGCCCGCCGCGACCGGCCCGCCGACGACCTGATGTCGGGGCTCGTCGAAGCGCGCGACGAGCAGGACCGGCTCTCCGACCTGGAGCTGGAGCAGCTGTGCATCGCGCTGCTCGTCGGCGGCTACGAGACCACCGCCTCGCAGCTGGCCAACTTCGCGCACCTGCTGCTCCAGCGGCCCGGCGGTCTCGTCGAGCTGGCCGCCGGCCCGGACCGGGACCGCCGCGCCGCCGCCTGGGTGGAGGAGCTGCTGCGCTACGTGCCGATGGCCGCCGCCGCGGCGATGCCGCGCTACGCCCGCGAGGACGTGGCCGTCGGTGGACAGGTGGTGCGCGCCGGCGAGCCGGTGCTGGTGGCGATCGGTGCCGCCGACCGCGATCCCGGGCGCTATCCGGACCCCGACGTGCTCGACCCGGACCGGGATTCCCGCGGGCACCTGGCGTTCGGGCACGGCGTGCACCACTGCGTCGGCGCCGCGCTGGCGCGGATCGAACTGCAGGAGAGCGTGCTGGCGCTGGCGGAGCGGCTGCCCCGGCTCCGCCCGGCGGGCGAGGTGCGCTGGAAGACCGGGCTGTTCTTCCGCGGCCCGCAGACGTTGCCGGTGACCTGGTGAGGAAAGGGGCCATGACCGTGCCCGCACACGACCCGACCGACCTCGCGGCGTTCCGCGCCGAAGTGGCGGAACTGCTGGACCTGCCCGCCGACGGGATCTCCGACGCGGAGAACCTGATCGCCCTCGGCCTGGACTCGATCGCGATGATGCAGCTGGCCGCGGGACTGCGCCGCCGCGGGCGCGCCGTCTCGTTCGGCGACCTGGCGGCCGAACCGACCTTGGCGGCCTGGGGAGCGCTGCTCGGCGGTGGCGCGGCAGTGTCCGAAGTGGACTCGATGGCGGCCGGAACCGCACGAGGCGAGTCCGATGTGGACGAAGGGGCGCCGTTTCCGCTCGCGCTGATGCAGCACGCCTACTGGGTCGGCAGGCGCCCCGGCCAGCGCCTCGGCGGCGTCGCCGCGCACTTCTACGACGAGTTCGACGGCCGCGGCGTCGACCCGCACCGGCTGGAGGACGCGGTGCGTGCCGTGCTGCGCAGGCACGGCATGCTGCGGGTGCGGATCCTCGACGACGGCACCCAGCGGATCCTGCCTGCCAGCCCGTGGCCCGGGCTCACCACACACGACCTGCGCGGTCTGTCCACTTCGGATGCTGAAGCTGAGCTGGAGCTGATCCGCGCCGAACTCTCGCACCGCAGGCTCGACATCACCGCGGGCGAGGTGTTCGACGTGCGGTTGTCGCTGCTGCCCGGCGGGCGCACCCGGGTGCACGTCAACCTCGACATGATCGCCGCCGACGCGCTGAGCCTCCGGGTGCTGCTCGCCGACCTCGCCCGCCACTACCTCGGTGAGGGCGAGCCGGAACCGCTGGCGTACGGCTACCCGCGCTACCTCGCCGACCGCGCCGCCCGCCGCAGCGCCGCCGACGCGGCCGCCGACCGCGAGCACTGGCGGACCCGGCTGCCGGAACTGCCCGGCCAGCCCGAACTGCCCGCCGCGGGCGACTCCGCCGACGACGCCACCGTCGTCGTGCGACGGCACCGGCTGCTCGGCCCCGACGAGGTGGCCCGCTGGGAGACCGCGGCCCGCGGGCACGGGTTGACGCCCGCGATGGCGCTCGCCGCCGTGTTCGCCGAAACCCTCACCGCGTGGAGCGCGCAACCCCGTTTCCTGCTGAACCTGCCGCTGTTCGACCGGGAACCGCTGCACCCCGACGTGGCCGGGCTCGTCGGCGACTTCACCTCCTCGGTGCTGCTGGAGTGGGACGGCGCCGCGCCCGGCACGTTCGCCGAGCGGGCCGGGCGGGTGCAGGAGCGGTTCCACGCCGACGCCGCGCACGCCGGGCACTCCGGCGTCGAAGTGCTCCGCGACCTGTCCCGCGCCCGCGGCGAGCAGCAGCTCGCGCCCGTCGTCTACACCAGCGCGCTCGGGCTCGGGCCGCTGTTCCCCGACGCGGTGCGCCGCGCGTTCGGCGAGGCGTCCTGGATCATCTCGCAGGGGCCGCAGGTGTGGCTGGACGCGCAGGTCACCGAACTGGACGGCGGCCTGCTGGTGAACTGGGACGCCCGCGAGCACGCGTTCGCGCCCGGCGTGCTCGACGCGATGTTCACCGCCTACTCGGACCTGCTGGACCGGCTGCTCGCCGACGACGCGGCCTGGACCGCCCCGCCGCCGCGGCTCGCGCCGGACGCGCAGCTCACCGCCCGCGCGCCGGGCGGCGACGCGCCGGAACCCCGGTGCCTGCACACCGATTTCTTCCGCCACGCCCACGAGGACCCGGGCGCGATCGCGCTGCGCTGGGGCCGCGGCGGGGAGCTGAGCTACGGCGACCTGGCCGGGCGGGCGCTCACCCTCGCGGGCGCGCTGCGCGCCCGTGGCGCCGGGCCGGGTGAACTGGTCGCGATCTCGCTGCCTAAGGGGCCGGAGCAGGTCGTCGCCGCGCTCGGCGTTCTGGCCACCGGCGCCGCCTACCTGCCGCTGCCGGTGGACCACCCGCCCGCGCGCCGGGAGCGGGTGCTCGCCTCCGCCGGAGCCCGGATCGTGGTCGACGCGGACTTCCCGGTGCACGGCGCGGCACCGCTGCCCGCACCCGCCGCGACCGCGCCGCGGGACCTGGCCTACGTGCTCTACACCTCCGGTTCCACCGGGGAACCGAAGGGCGTGGAGATCACCCACGCGGCCGCGATGAACACCATCGGCGACCTGGTGGAGCGCTTCGGCCTCGACGAGCGGGACCGCACCCTCGCCGTGTCCCGCTTCGAGTTCGACCTCTCCGTGTTCGACGTCTTCGCCCCGTTGAGCGTCGGCGGTGCCGTGGTGTGCGTCGAGCAGGACGCGCAGCGCGACGCGACGAGCTGGCTGGACTCGGTGCACCGCCACGGCGTCACGGTGCTCAACTGCGTGCCGACGCTGCTGGACATGCTGCTCACCGCCTGCGACGAGCGGCCGCTGCCGCTGCGCGCGGTGTTGCTCGGCGGGGATCGGGTCGGCACCGACCTGCCCGGCCGGCTCGCCGCCCGCGCCCCCGGTTGCCGCTTCGCCGGGCTCGGCGGCACCACCGAGACCGCCATCCACTCCACCGTCCAGGAGGTCGTCGGCGACGCGGTCCCGGCGAGCTGGAGCTGCGTCCCGTACGGCGAGCCGCTGCGCGGCGTCAGTTGCCGGGTCGTCGACGCGCTCGGCCGGGACTGCCCCGACCAGGTGCCCGGGGAGCTGTGGATCGGCGGCGCGGGAGTCGCCCGCGGCTACCGGAACGACCCGGAGCGCACCGCCGACCGGTTCGTCGAGCACGCCGGGGTCCGCTGGTACCGCACCGGCGACCGCGCCCGCTACCTGCCGGACGGCGGTATCGAGTTCCTCGGCCGCGCCGACCACCAGGTCAAGATCCGCGGCCACCGCGTCGAACTCGGCGGCGTCGAAGCGGCGCTGGCCGCGGCGGAGGGCGTGACCGGCGCGGTCGCGGTGCTCACCGGCGGCAGGCTCGGCGCCGCGGTCACCGGCGCGGCCGACCCGGAGCGGGTGCGGGCCGCGCTCGCCGAACGGCTGCCCGCGCACATGCGGCCCGACCTGCTCGTGGTGCTGCCCGCGTTCCCGCTCACCACCAACGGCAAGCTGGACCGCGCCGCGGTCGCCACCGCCGTCGCCGAGCAGGACACCGCCGTACCGGAGCGGATCAGCCCGCCGCGCGGCGCCGTGGAGCCGGCCGTGGCCGCGGCGTGGCGCGACGTGCTCGACGTCGCGGAGGTCGGCCGCGAGCAGGACTTCTTCGCGCTCGGCGGAGATTCGCTGCTGGCGACCAGGGTGGTGGCGCGGCTGCGCGCCGACGGGTTCGCCGGTGCCGGGCTCGGGGCGCTGTTCGAGAGCCCGGTGCTAGCCGATTTCGCCGCGGTGGTGGGGGAATCCGCTGCTGAGGTGGCGGGTTCCGCCGCCGCGTCGAGCGGATCCGTCGCGCCCGCCGTGCGCACCGACCCCGCGGCCCGCTTCGAACCGTTCCCGCCCACCGACGTGCAGCTGGCGTACTGGCTGGGCCGCGCGGACGGCTTCACCCTCGGCGGCGTCGGCTGCCACTTCTACCGCGAGTACGACGTCCCCGACCTGGACGTCCCGCGGCTGGAGGAGGCCGCGAACCGGCTCATCGCCCGGCACGAGATGCTGCGCGCCGTCTTCGACGAGCGCGGCGAGCAGCGGGTGCTGCCCTCGGTCGGCCGGTTCCGGATCGCGGTCACCGACGCCGGCGACGACCCGGAGCGGGCGTTCGCCGAACTCCGCGAGACCTGGTCGCACCACGTCTTCGACTCCGCGCACTGGCCGCTGTTCGGCATCGCGGCCTGCCGCGCCGGGGACCGCACCCGGCTGGCGATCGGGATGGACAACCTGGTGCTGGACGCGTTGAGCATCCTGCACTTCTACGCGGAGCTCGCCGCGCTCTACGCCGACCCGGACGCGGAGCTGCCGCCGGTCGGCCTGTCGTTCCGGGACTACGTACTCGGTGCGGAACCGGACCCGGCGGAGCTCGCCGCGGCCCGCGAGCACTGGGCGCGCGCGGTCCCGGAGCTGCCGCCCGCACCGGAGCTGCCGCTGGCGGTGGACCCGGCGCGGGTCGTGCGGCCCCGGTTCACCCGGCGCGCGGCGACGATCGACGCCGCGGACTGGGCGGTGCTCGCCGCGCGCTCCGCCGAGCACGGCGTCACCCCGTCGGCGGTGCTGCTCACCGCGTTCGCCGAAGTGCTCGGGCAGTGGAGCGCCCGGCCGGACCTGACGCTGAACCTCACCCTGTTCGACCGCCGCGAAGTGCACCCCGACGTGCAGCGGGTGTTCGGCGACTTCACCTCGCTGCTGCTGGTCGCCTGCCGGCCGGAGGCCGCGGACAGCTGGCTGGACCGCACCCGGCGGGTGCAGGGCGAGCTGTGGCAGGCGCTGGACCACCGCAGCGTGTCGGCGGTGCAGGTGCTGCGCGAACTCGCGAAGCGCACCGGCGCCGCCGAGGTCACGATGCCGGTGGTGTTCACCAGCGCGCTGGGCGTGTCGGCGGGCACCGAACCCGGCGATCCGTTCGGCGAGCAGGTCTGGGGCATCACCCAGACCCCGCAGGTGTGGCTGGACCACCAGGTGGTCGAGCGCAGCACCCCCGGCGGCACCTGCGTGGACCTGAACTGGGACGCGGTGGAGGAGCTGTTCCCGGCGGACGTCCTGGACGAGATGTTCGACGCCTACCTGCGGCTGCTCGCGCACCTGGTGCGGCGGCCGTGGCGGGATCGGGTCCCGGAACTGCTGCCCGCGGCGCAGCGCGCCGCGCGGGAACGGGTCAACGACACCGCGGCGCCGGAGCGGGAGCCGCTGCTGCACGCGCCGTTCTTCCGCCGTGCCACCGAGGATCCTGCCGCGGTGGCCGTGCTCGGCGACGAGGGCGAGCTCGCCAGGGGCGCGTTGGCGGAGCGCGCGCTGCGGATCGCCGCGCTGCTGCGCGACCGCGGCGTCGAACCCGGTGCGGCGGTGGCGATCTCGCTGCCCAAGGGCGTCGACCAGATCGCCGCGGCGCTCGGCGTGCTCGCCGCGGGCGCGCACTACGTGCCGATCGGCGTGGACCAGCCCGCGGTGCGCCGCGACCGCATCCTCGGTTCCGCGGGTGTGGCGCTCGCGATCGTCGAGGACGAGGTGGACTTCCCGGTGCCCACCGCCACCGTCGCCGAAGCCGCGGCCGGTCCGGTCGCGGAACCGGTGGCGGTGGACCCGGAATCGCTCGCGTACGTCATCTTCACCTCCGGATCCACCGGGGAACCGAAGGGCGTGGAGATCACCCACCGGGCGGCGGCGAACACCGTCGAGGACGTGGTGCGGCGCTTCGGGATCGGTTCGCGGGACCGGGTGCTGGCGGTGTCGGCGCTGGAGTTCGACCTGTCGGTGTTCGACCTGTTCGGGCTGCTCGGCGCCGGGGGAGCGGTGGTGTCGATCGCCGAGGACGAGCGCCGCGCGCCCCGGCGGTGGGCGGAATCGGCGGCCCGGCACGGGGTGACGGTGTGGAACTCGGTGCCGATGCTGCTGGACGTGCTGCTCGACGTGGTCGACGGCGGTGCTCCGACACCCGCCGCGCTGCGGCTCGCGCTGCTGTCCGGGGACTGGGTGGGGCTCGACCTGCCGGACCGGCTGCGCGCCGCGGTGCCGGGCGCGGACCTGGTCGCGCTCGGCGGGGCCACCGAGGCCGCCATCTGGTCGAACGCCTTCGAAGTGTCCGGAGTGGACTCGGAGTGGCGGTCGATCCCGTACGGTTTCCCGTTGCGCAACCAGCGGTTCCGCGTCGTCGACGAGCTCGGCCGAGACCGGCCGGAGTGGGTGCCGGGCGAGTTGTGGATCGGCGGCACCGGGGTCGCGCGCGGCTATCGGGGCTCCCCGGAGCTCACCGCCGCGAAGTTCCTCGACGACGGCGAGCACCGCTGGTACCGCACCGGTGACCTCGGCCGCTACCGGCCCGGCGGGCTGCTGGAGTTCCTGGGGCGCCGCGACGACCAGGTGAAGGTGCGCGGCTACCGGGTGGAGCTCGGCGAGGTCGAATCCGTGGTGGCCGAGCACCCGGCCGCCTCCCGCGCGCTGGCGGCGACGGCGGGCGACGGCTCCTCGCGGCGCGTCGTCGTGGGGGTGCTGCCCGGCGAGGTGGTACCGGACCCGGCCGAGATCCGGGCCTGGTGCGCGGACCGGCTGCCGGTGCACATGCTGCCGGACCAGGTGCTGCTGCTCGACGAGGTCCCGACGACCGCGAACGGCAAGCTCGACCGGGCACGGGTCGCCGAGCTGGCGGCGGCCGACGACGGCGTCGCCGAACCCCCGGCGGGCCCGGTGGAGCAGGCGGTGGCCGCGGCGTGGAGCGAACTGCTGCGCACCCCGGTGACCAGCAGGGACGCCAACTTCTTCGGTCTCGGCGGGGACAGCGTGCAGGCGATCCGGTTCATCGAGCTGGCCCGCCGCGAGCTGGACGTGGAGCTGGAGCTGGCGCAGCTGTTCATCACCCCCACCGTCCGATCGCTCGCCGAGCACGTGGCGGAACTCGGCGCCGAGGAGGTCGTGGAAGGAGCCATCTGACCGCCGCTGAGCTCTCCTCCGGTTGCGCAGCACCGGGGTGGCGGAACCTCGGGCGGTTCCCTCGCCGCCCGTTTTCCCGGTGTCGCCGCGATTTCCGATGTAGCACGACGACATCGCCGTCCTCGCGAGGGAACCGCTGAGAACCCGCGGGTGGTCCGGTTGCTCTGGTAGCCGTCAGCCGCTGCGGGACTATTCGTCCAGCAGCCGGGCCATCGCGGCGCTCGCCTTGAGGCCGGAACCGGTCAGCACCGCGACGACGGTGTCGTCCGGGCCGAGCAGCCCGTCCCGGGCGAAGCGCGCGATGGCCGGTACCACTTGGGCGCTGGTCGGCTCGGCGTACAGGCCGGTCCCGGCGAGTTCGAGGGTCGCCGGGCGCAGTTCCCGCTCCGGCACGGCGGTGGCCGCTCCGCCGCTGTCCCGGAGCGCGCGCAGCACCTCCCGGTCGCGGACCGGCCGGGCGATCGCGGTGCCCTCGGCGATCGTGCCCGGCCAGTCGGCGTCCTCGACGTGATCCGCCCCGGCGGCGAAGGCGCGCACCAGCGGGCTGCACCGCTCCGGCTGCGCGACCAGCAGCCGCGGCACCCGGTCGATCTGCCCGGCCCGCCGCAGTTCGGCGAATCCCGCGGCGCAACCCAGCACCAGGCTGCCCGCGCCCGCCGGGACGACGACCGCGGTGGGCGCCCGGAACCCGAGGTCCTCCCAGATCTCGTAGGCGATCAGCTTGATCCCGTCCAGGAACGCGGGATGCCAGTTGTGGCCGGCGTAGCACCGCCGCGCGGAACGGCGCACCGCCTCGTCCGCGGTGCGCTGCCTGCCGCCGGGGACCAGGTCGACGGTGGCGCCGTGGACGCGGCTCTGCAGCACCTTGTCCGGTGACGTGGAGTCCGGGGCGAGGATCCGCGCGTCGATGCCCGCCGCCGCGCAGTAGGCGGCGACCGAGGAACCGCCGTTCCCGCTGGAGTCCGCCAGCACCGCGCGCACGCCCTGCGCCCGCACCGTGCTGATCAGGACCGAGACGCCGCGGTCCTTGAAGCTGGCCGTCGGGTTGCTCGCCTCGACCTTCACCGCGACGTCCAGCCCCGCGAAGCGCCGCGGCAGCAGCGGAGTCCGCCCCTCGCCGAGGCTGACCGGTGCGAGGTGCGGTTGCGCGAGCGCGGCCGCGTAGCGCCACTGCGAGCCGACGCCGGTGTCGACCTGCTCCCGCCCGATGCCCGGCAGCGGCGCCACCAGCAGCGGGGACCCGTCGTCCCCGCGCCAGCGCGGTTCGTCGATCCGGTAGCGGCGCCCGGAACGGTCGACCAGGTGCGGTTCGTCGCCCACCGTCACCTCGCGTAGTTGTAGACGGTCGCCCGGGACACCCCGAGCAGGTCGGCGATGGTCCGCGCGGCGTCGTGCGAGGCGAAGTGGCCGTCCGCGCGCAGCCGCCGCACCAGCTCCCGCTTCGCCTCTCTGGGCAGCGCCCGCGGCGTGGCCGCGCGCTCCGCCGCGGCGCGTTCGACGGCCCGGCGCAGGGCGTCGCGGTCCCGCGCGTGCGCCTGCGGTTCCGGGGATTCGCCGGCGTCCGTGGCGACCAGGTTGGACAGCGCCAGCGCCACCGGCGAGAGCACCGAGACGTCCAGGTCCACCCGCAGCGCGGCGATCCGGCGGCCCGCGGCGTTCTCGATGCCGATCGAGGTGCTCTTCGCCGGACGCCCGTCGGGGAACCGGCTCGGCCGGTTCTGCAGCACGCCCGGCTGGCCGGGGTCGCTGAGCCGCGCGAGTTCCGCGGCGGGGTCGCCGACCTCGCGCCCGGGCGACCCGTTCTCGACCACCCGGGCCGGGTGCGACGGATCGCGCAGGTCGTGCAGCACGACCTCGCACAGCCCGGGGAACATCCTGCCCAGCGCGGTGGCGATCCGCCCCGCCTCGCGGAGCAGGTGTTCGTCGGAGTCGTCGCCCACGGTCCCCTCCGGTGTCGCCGTGCCGGAACCCTGGCACGGTTGGACGACGTTGTCCAGAATTGGACCGCACGTCCACGGCTGGATTACCGTCCGGGACGGCCGCGGCACGAGGACGCGGTCCCACCGCGGCGAGGAGGACGTCCCGAATGAACGTGCTGTTCCTGTACACCGGCGGCACGATCGGCATGGTCGGCACCCCGCGCGGCCTCGAACCGGGCGGCGACGTCGAAGCGGAGATCGCGTCGCTGCTGCGGGACCGGCCGGACCTCACCACCGCGTTCGCCCGCTTCGAGCACCTGATCGACTCGTCCGACGCCACCCCGGAAGACTGGCAGCGGATCGTCGACCGGCTCCGCGCGCACCGCGACGAGCACGACGCGTTCGTGGTGCTGCACGGCACCGACACCCTCGCGCACTCCGCGGCCGCCGCCTCCTACGCGCTGGCCGGGTTCGGGAAACCCGTCGTGTTCACCGGGGCCCAGGTGCCGTTCGGCATGCCGGGTTCGGACGCGCCGGACAACGTGCGCGGCGCGGTGGAAGCGGTGGCCGACGCGGCGATCGGGCGCGCGGTGTTCTTCGACGGCGAGCTCATCGCGGGCACCCGCGCGACGAAGAGCTCCGCGCTGGACCGGCACGGCTTCACCAGCCCGCACCCGGCGCCCGCCGCCGAACGCCCGGCGCCCGACCTCGGCGTCCCGCTCGCCCCCTACCGGCGCCACGACATCGCCGTGGTCACCGCGGTGCCCGGCATGACCGCCGAGCGGTTCCGGCACCTGACCAGCCCCGCGCCGGACGCGGTGCTCCTCCGCGGGTACGGGCTGGGAGTGGGCCCGAGCGGCGAGCCGGGCTTCACGCGGGTGATCGAGGACCTGAACTCCGGTGGCACGCCCGTGGTCGTGCTCAGCCAGTCGCAGCGGTCCCGGATCGACCTGGAGCGGTACGCGGCCGGGCGCGCCCTGCTCGACGCCGGGGCGATCGGCGCGGCCGACATGACCTTCGAAGCCGCCTACACCAAGCTCTGCTTCCTGCTCAGCCAGGACCTCCCCGCGGCCGACCTCCCCACCTGGCTCCACACCGACCTGGCCGGAGAACTCACGCTCCTGGCAGAGCCGGTGGCCACCGCGCTCGGGTGAGGAAACTCTTCGGGGACGCGGCGGAGGAGCGAGGTCGAGCCGGGCCGGTGCGCGGGTTCCGCGCTTCGCGCCGGGCTCACCTGTCGGGGCCAGCGCCTTGCTCCGTTCGGGCGTTGATCAACGAAACCGATCGCGTTCTCCCCGCACGGCCGGTACGGACTCTGCTGTGCACCACGATGCGAATCATCTTCCGGCCGGTTTCCGCGCGTTGCTGGGCGATCGGCGCTGGGCGGCCCTGGTCGGCTCCGGGGTACGGCGCAACCACCGCGCCGGGGAGTACCTGCTGCGCCAGAACGATCGGGGCGGGCACCTCTTCGCCTTGATCAGCGGGCGGGTCAAGGTCCTGGCGGGACTGGACGGCTCCCAGGTGTTGTTGTCGCTCCGCGGTGCCGGAGATCTGGTCGGGGAGATGGCGGCACGGGGGAATTCCCGCCGGATGGCTTCGGTCCAGGCCCTGGACGCGTGCACCTCGTGCGTGCTGAAGCGCGCCGAGTTCGACCGGTTCCTCCACGACCACGGGGCGCACGGCCTGCTCAGCGACTACCTGGTGGGGAAGCTGTCGGAAACGGTGCCCTACCAGGTCCAGCAGTTCCACTTCGGACCGTTGCAGCGAGTGGCCCGGTTGTGCTTCGAAGTCCATTCCCTGGCCGACGCGCGACAGCCGGACCGCGCGCGGATCCCCTTCTCGCAAGAAGCTCTCGCCCAGGCGTTGGGCATGGCGCGCAGCACCGTCGCCGAGCAGATCGCGGTGCTGCGTTCGTCCGGCGCGCTGGGGCCGGGACCGCGCCTCGTGGTCGACGACGAGCACGCGCTGGCCGCGCAGGCGGGCGCAGTGCCGCCGTCCTAGTGGCGCACCTCACCGGTGGGCCCCCCGCCACCGCGCGTCCGACCCTTGCGGTGATCGCACGAACGCAGTGAAGGGGCAACACGTGGAACCGCACCAGCAGCAACGGATCGCAGAACTGCCGCCGTACCGCGCACTCCTCGTGGTCGACATGAAGGACTTCAGCGGCGAGAAGGGAAGTGACCACGCCCGCATCACGGAGCAGATCCCGCTGATCCTCGAACAGGCCTTCCGCCGGCGCGGGCTCGACGAGGTGTGGCGCTCCGCGCGTTTCCACGGGACCACCGGGGACGGCTACTTCGCGGGTTTCGACCCGCACCACCTCCCGACCCTGCTCGACCCGTTCCTGGCCGATCTCCAGGCGGAGCTCGAGTACCAGAACCGGGTGCGCCCGGGAGACCGGCCGATGCGGATGCGCGTGAGCTTGACCGTCGGGCCGATGACGGATTCCGGGCGGAACGCGATCAGCGACGGCAGCGGGAACACCCGGATCGAAGCACACCGCATCCTCGACGACCGGTCCGTCCGGGACCTCCTGACCAGATCCAACGCGACGACGTGCGTAGCCGCGATCGTCTCGGGTCGAGTGCACGACGACGTGGTCGAGCCCGGCTACACCGGGGAGGACCCCGGTCTGTACGTGCCGGTGGAGGTCGAGGTGAAGACCTACCGCGGGCAGGCCTACCTGCGGGTGCCCAAGCCTTCCGGTGACCTGCTGCGCAACGGGTTCTCGGCGCCGCGGCCCCCGGAAGCGGACGGCGCGGACGAGAAGCCCCGTGGCGGCGGCGGAGGAGGGGCCGGTCCGACCTACACCGGGATCGCACAGGCGCACGGGGCGGTCGGCCACGTCGTCGTAGGACCTGACGCCCGGGTGAACACCGGATCGGGCCACCAGATCAACGATGCGCGCAACGAAGGCGACGGTGTCGCCGTGTTCGGCACCAGCAACGGTGGGGTGCAGCACCGGGTCGACAAGGGAGACCGGTGAGCGTCGACGAGCAGCGCGGGGCGCCGGACTACGTCGGGGTGGACCAGCTCGACGGGAACGTCGAGACGGTCGTCGCGGGCTCGCGTCCGCAGGTGAATTCGGGCTCCGGCTTCTTGATCAGCGGCGACGTCGGCGTCGTGCTCATCTCGGAGTCGCAGGGCCGGGAGCGCCGGAAGCGCGCACGACCGCTGAGCCATTCGGCGTGGCGGCGGGAGTACTTGAGCAAGCGCTTCGTACCACCGCGGAAGTTCGAAGCGGCCCAGGACGCGCTCGTGCGGAACGGCACCGTCTTCATCAGCGGTGCGGACGGCAGCGGCAGGCAGAGCACCGCCGAGATGCTGCTGTGGCTGCGCTTTCCGGACAACGAAGCCGGATTCCGGCGTCTCACCTTCGACAACGAGGAGGACGTCGACGAGCGTCCGCTGGACGCGGAGTCGGTCCAGCGGGGAGAACGGCTGCTGCTCGACCTGTCCGCCGAAACGGGGGAGAACGTCGAGCCGTTGCGGCGCGATCTGGACACCTTCCGCGCGGCGGTCGAACGCGAGGGCGCCGCACTGGTCGTCGTCCTCCCGGTGGATTTCGAGCAGCTGCTCGGGGACGAGGTCACCAACCCCCGGGTCGTGATCGAGCGACCGGACGGATCAGCGGTGATCCGGAGTCATCTCCTCGCGGAGAACATCCCGGAGAACGTGCACGAGCTCGACGCACTCGGCGAAAGCCGGGCGAGTGAACCGATGCGCGGGCTGGAACGTCTCGTGGCTCGAATCGTGCAGGCCGAGGAGCGGAATCCGGAAGCGGGTTTCGCGCAGTGGGCGAAGTCGGCGACGGAGACGGTCGCCGAATACGTGTCCAAGGTCGCCGGACAGGTCAAGAACTACACGCTCGGGCAGCGGACCACGCTGCTGGCCGCGTCGATGGTGGAAGGCGCGCATCCCGACTCCGCGCACGTCGCCCGACACGCCTTGCAGACGGGACTGGGGTACCCGCAGGACGACGGTTTCGTGCTCGAACGTGCCGGTCTCGGTGACGCGCTGAAGAACATCGCAGCCGGAGTCGAGAACAGACGAGCGATCAAGTTCGAATCACCCCGTTACGCCGAGGCGGTGCGCGAGTACTTCTGGAGCAATTTCCCGGAGTTGCGCGAACATTTCCGGGACTGGGTCGGTACCTGCCTGGCGATGGATGAGCTCACGGATGCCGACCAGGACCGGATGGTGGCGCGGTTCGCGGTGCAGGCGTGCCGGACCGGTCGGACGCTCGATCTATGGGTGTTGGCAGAACGGTGGACGGCGGGCGGGGGAAGGGGAACTCGCCATCGGTCCGCCGTGAGGTGGGCGGCGAGCGCGTTGGGGTACGGCCTCCAGGACGACAGGTCTCTCGGAGGAGCCGGCGAACTCCGCCGCAAGATCTACGAAGCCGCGAGCAGAGGCGAGCCCTCCGAGGACCTCGCTCGGGTGCTCGTCCTGGTCTGCGCGAACGTCATGGCCGAGGAACACCCGGAGCAAGCGCTGGTCAGGTTGCGGTTGCTCGCCGGGCATCCTGCGCGTGACGTAGCGGATACGGCTCGCAGCGCGGTGCGCGACCTGACGAGCAGCGACCGCCTGTACCGCAGGTTCCTGTGGCGGATGGTGACCTGGCTCGAGAATCCGCGACGCGCCGACCCGGGGCTGTTCCTCCTGCTGGCGCGTGCGGACCGGGTGAGCGGGCGCGGGCCGGGTTCGCGGGTCCTACTGCACAGCAAGGTCATTCGGGAACAGCTCGCCACCTGCTGGAACCGCGTCCTGCCGCTGGACGAGTCGGTCTGGCGATCGAGCGTCCGCGCCTGGCTCGATGCCGCGGGCACGGCTCCCCACGGTGACCTCTTCCTCGACGTCCTGGTCGATGCGGCGCGAGGTCGGCTCTCGGTACTGGCGCGGTTGCACGTGGTCGCCCGGGATTGGGTCCACCAGCACGGGAACGAACGACGAGCTCGCGATCGGGAGGTGGCGCGACGGCTCGCCGTCCGTCTCGACCGAGCTCAGGAACACCGGCTCTACAGCTAGGGAAGAACATGTTGAACGACAACCAGAAGCTCGGGCTCCGCGTGGTCTCGGTGCTCGTCGCGGCTTTGTGGGTGGTGCTGGGCCTGGTCGGTGGCTGGCCGCTGTGGGTGTGGTTGCTGCTCGCGGCCTCGTCCCTCGCGGCACCAGCGCTGTTCGGGGTGGTGCTCACGGAGTCGGTGCTGCGCCGCGGTACGCGCACTCGGGTGCCACCGGAGGACTTCCGGACCGAACCGCCGCCCGCGCCCCGGCCGCCCGAACCGCCGCAACCGCAGTCCTTCCCGGTGACCGACGTGGTGCTGAGCAGTGCGCGGGCCGACTACCGGTTCCTGTTCTCGTGCACGGTCCGGTGGCTGCCGTGCGGCAGCGCATCCGGCCTGCCGCACACCAAGCCCGGAGCTCTCGCCGCCGGTGCGATCCTCGACGAGGTGACGAGGATGGCCGCCGAGGTCCGCCCGGAGGACGCGAGTCGCGCGCAGTACCAGCTCATGGGCTCGCTCGGGGCACCGCGCGTTGATCGCACCGGTCGGGTGCAGGCGTGGGCGGACCAGGTCGTGCTGCGATTGGCGGATGCGGACGCGGATCGCCTCAAGCGGTTGGCCGAGGTGCGCAAGGACGAAGAGGTCTGGGAGTACGAGCGCAGCTACGAGCGCAACGTCCGCTCCTACTTGGGTGGCGAAGTCCTGACCAGCACAGGAAACGCGCTCGTGTGGTGGTTGGCGGGTCCGCGGACCGACGAGAAGAAGCGGGTGGACGAGGCGGTCGGACGGATCGCCGATCTGAGGCAGCTGACCCGGACCGTGAACGGGGAGGACGATGGTCCGGAGTCGGTGGGATTCGCCGGTTTCGACCACGAAGGGTTCGCCTTCGCCGCCGCCGAGATGGCCGGGCCGCCGTCGCCGATGCCCGCGATGATCTCCGCGCCGGTCGCGCAGAACGGGAACGGCGCCACGGCGCAGGAAGACCGCGAGCGCCCGCTGGACGAGCGGGCGCTGGACTTCCTGAGCGAGCTGCCGGACTCGCCGGAAAGGGCGCTGCTCGCGCGCCAGGTCGCCGACCACCTGCGGGAGCAGGGCTTCGCCGACGAGGCAGCGACGATCAGCAGGCGTTTCGACTCCCCGGCGGGGGAGGGCGACTCCGGAGAACCGCACGAACCGGGCGGAACCGGCGAACTCGGAGGGGCACCCCCGCTTCCGGACGAGGTGGTCGCGGAAGCCGAAGAGGACGTGGTGGTGGACGACGAACACGACGAGACGTCCCGCGGAGCAGCGACCGGGACGGACGGCTCGGACCGGGCGGCGGCCGAGCCCGGTCACTGAGAGCCGACGGAGCAGCGGGGGGGGGGGGGGGGGGGGGGGGGGGGGGGGGGGGGGGGGGGGGGGGGGGGGGGGCGCCGCCGGGGGGGGGGGGGGCGGGCGCCCCCGGGGCGGGGGGGGGGCGCCCCCCCGGGCCCCCCCCCCCCGCCGGCCCGCGGGGCGGGGGCCGGGGGGGGGGGGGGGGGGGCCCCCCGGCCCGGGGCCCCCCCCCGCTCACCTCGTGGCGGGGTCCGCCGTCACCGGCCGGCGAGGGCCGGGGCCTCGGTGTAGGTGCGGGGTTCGATCGACGCTCCCTGCTCGAAGTTGGCCTCGACCTCGGCCTTCTCCTCGGCGTTGGGCAGGGTGCTCTTGCAGTCGGTGCCCGCGCTGTGCCCGGACATCAGGTCCTCGCAGATACCGGTGCGATCGTCCGGCAGTCCGAGGATGTGGCCGAGCTCGTGGGTGGCGATGCGCGGGACGAAGTGGCCTTCGTCCACGGCCTGGCGCCCCATCCACACGGTGCCGACGCCGAGCGACTCGACCTGGGCGCGCGGCCAGTCGTCGTCGGCGAGGACGGTGAGGTCGGCCTGCCCGTCGGTGGCCTTCTCGAACTTGACGTTGGTGACCTGGTCGTTCCACGTCGCGGTGGCCTCGTCGATGGCCTCCTGGAACTCCGCGGCTTGGCTGGCGTCGTAGGTGACGACGTGCGGCTCGGCGGCCGCACCGGTGTCCGCTCCGGCAACCGGTGCGCCCGCCACCAGCAGCAACGCGGTGGCCGCACCGGAGAGTGCGGCGGTCAACGAGTACCTCGCCATGTCGGCTCCTCCTGATCGGCAGGTGTCACGCACGACGGAGGCTAAGCGCGCGCCGCTCCCCGATTCGGACAGTGGCGCCTACCCGCCAGCCCGAGGCCGCGTTCGGGTGCCGGGCCGGCACGCATGGCCGATCCGCCACGGATTTCCCATTTCCGATGCGGTTCCGGTGCGCACGGTGGTGTCACGCCCGGGAGTGCGGGAGGGCGATGACCCGCACCGCGTCCCCGGCGCGGAGGCCGCCCGGGGGGACGGCGGCGAAACCGTCGGCCAGCGCCAGGCCGCGCAGCATGGCGGGACCGCCGAAGGGCAGCGGTGCCGCGGCACCGGACCGCAGCTCCACCGGCACCAGGCTGGTGTTGCGCGGATGCCCGCGCAGATCGGCGGCGGCCGTGGCCTGCTGGAACTCGGTCTCGGCCCGCCCGCCGAGGGCGTCGAGCAGCGGCGCGGCCAGCGTGACGGTCCCGGCGACGGCGGCCAGCGGGTTCCCGGGCAGGCCGACGAGGTGCCGGACCCGGCCGTCGGCGGCGCGGGGGAGTTCGGCCAGCAGCATGGGGTGCCCGGGACGCACGGCCACGGAATCCACCAGCAGCCGGGCGCCGAGCTCGGCGAGCGTGGCGTGCAGGAAGTCGACGGGGCCGGCGGCGGTGCTGCCGGTGGTGATCACGACGTCCGCGGTCGAGTCGCGCAGCGCCTCGTGCAGCGGCTCGGCGGCGTCCGGGATGCGGCGCCGCCCGATCAGCTCGGCGCCGCAGCGCAGCCAGGGCGCGAGCATGGGGCTCAGCGCGTCCCGCACCCGGCCGCCGCGGGGCGCCCCGGAGTCGAGCAGTTCATCGCCGAGGACCAGCAGTTCCACTGTCGGCGCGCGGTGCACGACGAGCCGGTCGTACCCGGCGGCCGCGGCCAGCCCCAGCACCGCGGGCGTCACGGTGGTGCCCGCGGGCAGCAGCGGTTCGCCGACCTGGCATTCCTGCCCGCGCTTGCGGACGTCGCGCCCCGGCTCGGGCAGCGTCGCGGTCCGGTCGACGAGCAGGCCGGTGGCGCTCTCGACGCGGCCGTGCTCGCGGCGCAGCACCGCGGCCCGCCCGGGCGGCCGCTGCGCGCCGGTGGCGATGCCGACCGCGACCCCGTCGGCCAGCGGCTCGGGTTCGGTACCGGCGAGCGCCTGCCCGGCGCGCAGCCGCCACGGCCCGGGACCGGCCACGGCCCACCCGTCCATCGCGGAGCTGTCGAACGGCGGCAGGTCGGTCAACGCGGTCAGCGGTTCGGCGAGGGCGTGGCCCAGCGCGTCGTGGAGTTCGCGGTGCTGCCGCGGCAGCGGACGACCGGCGTCGCGCGCGAGGGCGCGGGCGCGGGCCCAGGGGACGTCGGTCGCGTCGTCGTGCTCCGGCATCGTCCTCGGCTGCTCCTGGTCGGTGGCGCGGGCGGCGCCGCGTGTCGGGGACCAGGGTTCGCCGGAACGCACCGCCGGTCCAAGCGGAGTTGCCGAACGGTCGATAGGCGGTCGTTATCGACGCAGGTGGCGCCGATCGGGTCCGGTCGCGGTGATCGTCTTCACCTGCCGGCGTGCCACCGGACGCGACCTGACGTCGTCCCGGACCGGCGCGGCGCCGAGCCGCGCCGCGGGAGGCGCCCGCGCGGTGCGGCCGATCGGCTGGAGAGGCCGCTCCGACCGGGCACTGGGCGTGGTCGAATGGGGCATGTTGTTCCGACAGCTCGAGTACTTCGTGGTGCTCGCCCGGGAGGGGCACTTCGCCCGCGCCGCCAACGCCTGCTACGTGTCCCAACCGGCGCTGTCCGAGGCGATCCGCAAGCTGGAGCACGAGCTGAAGGTGCCGCTGGTGCGGCGCGGGCACCAGTACGAGGGCCTCACCCCGGAAGGGGAGCGGCTGGTGCTGTGGGCGCGGCGCGTCCTGGCCGAGCACGACGCGTTGAAGCACGAGGCCGCGGCGTTGCAGACCGGCCTCACCGGCACGCTCCGGCTCGGCGTGATCCCGGCCGCGGCGAGCACCGTCGCGCTGATCACCGACCCGTTCTGCGCCGAGCACCCGCTGGCGCGGGTCCGGTTGGCGACGGACATGCGCTCGGCGGACATCCTGGAGCGGATCCGCCGGTTCGAGCTGGACGCCGGGATCATCCACCCGAAGGAGCAGGAACTGGCGGACCTGGCGGTCACCCCGCTCTACGAGGAACGGCACGTGCTGCTGGCCAGCGGTGAGCTGATCACCGGCCAGTCCGACTCGATCAGCTGGCCGGAGGCGCTGGAACTGCCGATGTGCCTGCTGGACGAGGGGATGCGCGGGCGCCAGCTCATCGACGAGGCGATCTCCGCGCGCGAGCTGGCGGTGGCGCCGCGCCTGGAGTCCGATTCACTGGTGACCTTGATCGCGCACGTCGGCACCGGCCGCTGGGCGACGATCGTCCCCGAGTCCTGGCTGCGCACCCTGCACCCGCCCGCCGGGTCCCGGGTGCTGCGGCTGGCCGACCCCGCGCCCACCGCGTCGATCGCGCTGGTCACCAGCGCGGTCGAACCGGGCTCGGTCCTCACCCGAGCCGTCCGCCGAACCGCCGAACGAGCGGCAACGGACAAGGCCTTCGGCCACCTGGGCACAACCTGACCGAAAGCCGGGCTCCTGTCAGCGGCGAAGCCGCTGAGCAGCGGCCACCTGATCAACCGGCACCGCAGCGGGTTCTCAGCGCTTTCCTCGCGAGGACAGCGTTTTCGCATGTGGCGGAGCCACCTGTGAAAACGATCCCGCAGCGAGGAAAGCGCTGAGGTTCCGCCACCCGTCCCCTACGCAACAGGGGAACGGCGATCACCCCGCGAAGCGGCGGACCGAGTTGATCTCTCCCATGTACTTGACCTCTTCGACGGTCACGGTCTGCCCCTCGGTCGGGGCGTGCACCATCTTGCCGTTGCCGAGGTAGATGCCGTCGTGGCTGCCGGAGCTGTAGAAGAAGATCACGTCCCCGGGCTTCATCTCGCTCTGCGAGACCTTCTCGCCCTCGGAGATCTGCGACTGGGTGGAGCTGGGCAGCGACACCCCGGCCTGCTTGAACGACCACTGCACGAGGCCGGAGCAGTCGAACTGGCTCGGGCCCTTCGCGCCGAAGACGTACGGGGAGCCCTGCTTGCTCAGCGCGGCGTTGACCGCCTTGATCGCGGCGCCGGAGCCGATCAGCGAGCCCACCTTGCTGCCGCCGCCGGACAGCGAGTCCTGCTCCTGCTCGGTGAGGCTCTCGTACTGCTGCTTCACCTTGGCGATCTGGGCGTCCATCTCGTCCTTCTTGCCCGCGATCTCGCCCTCCAGCCGCGCCGCGTCGGCTTCGGCCCGAGCGGCCCGCTCGTGCGCGGACCTGGCTTCCCGCTCGCCCCGCTCGGCCTGGGCGGTCGCCCCGGCGAGCTTGGTGACGGCGTCGTCGTTGTCCCGCGCGAGCACGTCCAGCGCGGAGGAGCGGTCCAGGAACTCGTTCGGCGATTCGCTGACCAGCAGCGCGGACAGCTTGCTCATCCGGGCGCCCTGGTAGGAGGCGTGCACGAACTGGTCGACCTGGCCGCGGAAGCGCTCTTCCTCGGCGCGCGCGTCGGCGGTCGTGCGCCCGGCCTGCTCCGCTTCGGCGTTCGCCCGGCCCAGCTCGTCCTGCCGCGCGGCGTGGTCGTCCTGCGCCTTCTTGTAGGCCTCGGTGAGCTCCTCGGCCTGGCGCCCCAGCTCCTTGAGCTGCTTCTGCGCGTCGGTCGCGCTGCCCGCCGGTTCCGCGGTCGCCGGGACCGAGGACAGGCCGACGGCGGTGGCGACGACCGTGGCCGCCAGCGCGGCGTTCCGCGAACGCTTCAACCGGGATGAACCCACGACACTCCTCCTGCTGCCACCGCCCGGTGGCCCCCGACCGTTCGAGGGCGCACCTGCGCGAGCCGTCCGAACCGGTCCGCGGAACGGCGAACGGCCGATCACCGCGAAACCGCGGCACAGGCTACGCACCGGGGGACGGGGTGATCTCGAACCGGGTGCGCCACGCAGCGCGAGCACCCGGTTCCACCCCGTGCACACCGCAGGTGAGCCCCGGACCGGGACGGGTGCGGCCCTCCCAGTCCGGGGTGCGGTCACCTGCCCGGCGGGCCGATGCCGACGTCCTCGCGCGGGGTGGGGCTGGTGGTGGTGATCTGCTGGGCGAGGGTGTCGCGGGCGGTGCGGGCCGCTTCGTCCCCGGCGCCTTCGGCCCGGGTGGTGACGCGGTCGAGCAGCGCGATCGCGGTGCCGTCGGCGATCAGGTCGCGGTGCAGGTCCGCGTAGGCCTGCTCGTAGGCGGCGCGGAAGTGCTCGTCGGCGAGGAAGCGCTCCTTGAGGGCGCCGCTGCCGCGAGGTCCGCCGCCGGAACCGCCCGGGCGTCCGCCGGGCTGCTCGCCGTCCGGACCGCCGGGCATCCCGCCACCGGGCATCCCGCCACCGGGTTGACCGGGCACACCGCCTTGATCTCCTGCTCCGCCGCCGGGTTCCTCGCCCGGACCGCCTCCGCCCGGGCCCATCCCCATGCCGCTGAACGACAGGTTCAGGTCCCAGGACAGCACGGTGAAGCGGTCCTGCCCGGTGTCGTACCAGAGGTAGTAGTTGTTCCCGGGCCCGTCCATGGCGTCGCCGTTGGACATCAGGTTCTGCAGCGCGAGGTACCGCGCGAACGAGGCGGTGTCCACGTGCTCGTCCAGTTCCGCGGCGAACTCCTCGTCGTCGGCCTCGTCGACGAACGACAGCAGGTCCAGCACCGGCTGCAGGTCGTAGTCGCCCTCGCTGTTGATCTGCTTGAACGCCTCCTCGTAGTCGGTGGGGTCGTCGCCCAGGTACTCGAAGGACCCGCCGGCCCGCGCCTTGTAGAGCACGCCGTCGCCGTGCAGCTCGGCCCACGCCGCGTCGGGCGGGTCGAGCAGCAACCGCGGCACCGCCGCGCCGCCGTTGACGCTGACCGTGGTGAGCGTGTACGGCTGCGTCGTCTCCCCGGCGGCCGCGGTCAGCTCCAGGGCGAGGGCCTCGTTGAGGGCGGTCGCGGTGCCGCCCGCCTCCGGGCGCAGCGTGATCTCGCTGTGGCCTTGGTAGGCGCGTCCTTCGGCGAACTCCTCGAAGCTGATGAGCCACGGCAGCTTCTCGGGCTCGTCTTCGGACAGCGATGCCATGGACGGGCCGCCGCGGCGGTTCTGCTGCCGGTCCCCGGCGTCGGCGGGAGGCTCCGCGCCGTCGGCCGGAGCGTCGGCCTCGTCGGCGGGAGTCTCCGCACCATCGGCGGGAGGTTCCGCCCCGTCCACGGCCGTGCCGGTGTCGTCCGCGGGCGCATCGGCGGCGGGGTCTTGCCCGCCACCTCTCGGGACCGCCGCGTCCGGGCCGCCACCGGGCATGCCGCCGGGGCCCCTCCCGTCCTGCCCGCGCAGGCTCATCAGGGTCGAGTTGCCCTTGAGCCGCAGCCCCACGTCCTCCACCGCGGTTCCGTCGATGGTGATGTCGGCGCGGATGAACTGCTTCTCGCCCTCCTCGCGGAAGGTGCGCATCATGTCGGCGTACTCGGCCTGGTCGAACCGGACCTCGATGCGGTGGTCCCCGCCGTCGAACAGGTCGCCGGTCCCGGCGATGTCCTGGGTGATGCTCTCCTGCACGACCGGTTCCGCGACGAACAGGGGCCGGACCCTCGCGTCCCCGAAGACGAGCAGCAGCACGGCGACGACCGCGAGCAGGCCCGCCGGGACCTTCCAGTGGTGGCGCAGCCGCACCGGGACGCGGTGCCGCCACCGGCGCTTCGGCGCCTCGGGATCCTGTGGGCTGGTCATCTCACATGTCCGTCTGGTCGTACCCGGTCAGGACGGTCGCCTTCTGCCCGGAGGTGACCTCGCGCAGGGCCTCGATCACGGCGCCCGGCTTGACGTTCTTCTTCAACCGCGCGGTGTAGGCCATCTCCAGCAGCGCGCCGCCGCGCACCGTCTCGGTGCTGATCAGCTCGTACTCGTCGGTGAACCGGATGAGCACGTCGTCGATCGCCGGGCCGCGGTCGTCGCCGTCGGCCGGGACCTGCACCTTGACGACCTGGCGCTGCACGTCCAGCGCGAACCAGTTGAGCCGGTGCATGAGCAGGACCACCGCGCAGACCAGCACCGTGGCGATGATCGCGAGCGTGTAGAAGCGCGTCCCGCAGGCCATGCCGATGCCCATGACGAGGAAGATGAACCCGACGTCGCGGGTCTCCTTGATGGCGTTGCGGAACCGCACCACCGACAGGGCGCCGACCAGCGCGAACGCCCGGGCGATGTTGGACCCGACCACCAGCATGATCAACGAGATGATCATGCCGAGCACGATCAGCGTGTGCACGTAGCTCTGGCTGTAGGAGATGTTGCGGTGGGTGGACCGGTAGGTCCAGGCGACCACGAGGCTGCACGCGAACGACAGCAGCAGCGCGATGGCCACGTCCAGGACGCTGAACGTGCCGGACAGGTCGGTGAATCCGAAGTCGAGGTTCATGGGAGGAGCTCGCGTTCTCTCTGCGGGACGTCCGGCCGCGACTCGGCGACGACGTCCTCTTCGGGAAGGTGGAAGATCGAGCGCGGGGCCAGGCCGTGCGCCTCCACGGACTGGCAGTACTTGGAGATCCGCTGGATCTGCAGGCCGTGGCGGGCGGCGAGGTCGGTGATCCAGTACGGCGCGCGCTCGTTGGCCTTGACCTCCAGCACCGCGTAGTGCGGGCTGAGGATGTAGCGGTTCTCGGTCTCCGCGTTCAGGTCGAAGTCGCGGTCGCGGCCGCGGATCCGGTGGTCCATCGTCACGCGCAGCCCGAGGTCGGCGTCGACGCCCACGTAGGCCTCGCGCCGGTACCCGGTCATCGCGACCGGGCGCAGGTCCAGCCGGACGATCAGGTCGAGGACCTCGTCGACGAAGACCTGGTCGGCGCCCGGGTGCTCGATGCGTTCCCGCTGGTCGCACAGCCGGCGGGCCACGTCGTACGGCAGCAGCACCCGGCGCTTCTGCGTCACCCGGTTCACCCGTTGCTTGATCTCCACCGAGACGGGCGCGTGCTCGGCGGGCTCACCGTAGCGGCGGATCCGGAGCTTCCGGCGGAACTTCAGGCCCTCGATCTTCTCGTAGTAGAAGCGCAGCCGCCGGGTGTCGTAGTACAGGCTCCACACGTCGTAGCCGCCCGGACCGGAGTGGTGGTCCACCTCCATGCGGGCGGCGAGCTCGGCCCGGACTTCGGCGATCTGCGTCGCCGGGACCAGGTATTTGAGCTCGTAGCGGTTGAACGCGTGCAGCTTGCCCGGAGCGCGGAACCGGCTCCCCACCTCGCGGGTGTCGGGAACGGGTGCCACGTGGGCTTCGTCGGGGTCGGTGCGAGAACGGTGCCTCGACGGAGGCGACCCACCTCGCCTGCGGAAGAACATGATCGGGAACGTAGCCGAACATCCCGTGAACTCCTGGGAAACTTCCTGTGAGAACGCTGGGAACTCGCCCGCGGCCCGGACGGCGGGGGCCGGATCCGGTCGCCGGTCCGACGTCCGTCCACATCGGACTTGAGTGCTCCTCCGGTGCCCGGTCCGCGCGGGTGTCCGGGGTGGGCGCGGGCGGGTTCGGCGCGCCGGAGGTCGGCTCGGTGGCCAAGGTCGTCCGCGACGTGTAACCTCTGTGGTGGTCGTTGTTTCTGGGTTCGTGTTCGCGCACGCTCGCAGGATTGTGGATGCGGGCGAGCTGCTGTCTTTGGTTAGCTGGAGTGAAGCCGCCGTCTGAGATCACCCGGCCCGGGCCTCCACGCACGTGTGGTCCGTGATACTTCCCAGCTTTCGAATGGAGATGCACATGGCTCAGGGAACCGTGAAGTGGTTCAACGCGGAAAAGGGCTTCGGCTTCATCGCCCCCGACGCGGGCGGTCCGGACGTGTTCGTGCACTACTCGGCCATCGACGGCGCGGGCTTCCGCAGCCTCGAGGAGAACCAGGCCGTCTCGTACGACGTCACCCAGGGTCCCAAGGGCCCGCAGGCCGAGCTCGTCCGCGCGGTCTGATTTCGCGCTGAGCCGCTCTCCGGCTCGTGCGATCCGCGCGAGCCGGAGACCGCGGTACCTTCCCGTCCCGCACCTGCCCGCCGCCCCGCGGCCGAGGCGTGCCGGACGGACCGGGAGCAGCGACGACCCCACCACGGCGAGGACGCCGCCCACTCAGGGCGCGACCCTCCTCCCGTCGCTCGTCGCGCACCGGTGTTCCACCTGCCGGTCGAGTCGAATCCCGCTCAGCGCGGTGCGTTCCCGGCCCACGTTCCTCCCTGCGGCCCGCAGCTGCGACGCCTCGCGTCCGCGCCGTGCCGCGCCCATCCGACTACTCGTGCTGGAGATCCCATGCGGGCCATCACACCCCACTTGATCACGAACAAACCCGTCCCGTTCACCGTGCGCGGTGACCTCGCCGGAGCCGAGGTGGCGACGCTGGCCGAGCGGCTCTGGCCCCACCTGCTGACCGCGCCACCGCAGACCGTCGTGGACCTCGCGGCGGCCGGGGAGATCGACCCGGCGGGGGTGGACCTCCTCGCCGCCGCCGACGCCTACGCGGTCCACAGAGGACTGCGGCTGCGCATCACCGGTGCGGCACCTGCCGTGCGGACCGCGTTGCGCGCCGCCGGGGTGGAGGCTTTCCCGGCCGGTGGCGAGGTGGTGCCGAGGCGAACGTCCGGGCGCCGTCCCGCCGAGGTCCCGGCCTGATGCGCCGGATCCGGTACGTCGCGCTGACCTTGGCCGAGGACGCCTGGCAGATCACCGATGCCGAGGGCCAGCACACCGCACGGGTCATCGGCACCGAAGCCGAGGCCGTGGCCAGCGCCCACCGCCAGCTCGCCGTCGTCGGCGGCGGCCGGGTGCTCGTCACGGGCTGACCCGGAACTCCGCCGCACGGCGGACATCCCACTTCGAAAGGATCGACCGATGAACCTCTCCGCAACCGATCACCCGACCCGCACGGCCCCGGCCCCTCGCGTGGTCGCCCCGCGCGCGCCGGTCGCCCCGGTCGCGTTCCTCGCGCCGGGCCCGGAAGCCGAGGTCCCGGAAACCCAGCGCCGGAGCGCGGAGCGGGACGGCGAGCTCCTGCGCGCCCCGTTCACCCCCGGCGCGGCGGACGACCGCTGAGCGGTCCCGCCGGCCCGCGACGGCCTTGGCGAGTTCCTCTGCGCGCCGCCCGGTGCCGAACACCGTGCGCGCCTCCCTCGGCGAGGTGTTGCGCGGCGCGCTTCCCGGCCGCTTCGGTGTGGTAAGCCTTGCTCCATCATGGGAGATCGCGCGGAGCACGTGCAGGGCGCGGTGCGCCGGTTCAGGACGTCGGACGGCCGCACCTTGCACGGACGAGAGCTGGAAGGGCCACCCGGTGCGCCGACCGTGGTCTTCGAGGCGGGGGCGGCAGGGACCGGTAGCACGTGGGCGCTGGTGCAACCGGCCGTCGCCGAGTTCGCCCGGGCCGTCGTCTACGACCGCAGCGGGCTGGGCGCCAGCGAACCCGATCCGGTCTCCCGCACGCTGCGGCGGATGGCTGACGACCTCGGCTCGGTGCTCGACGCGCTCGGGCCCGGGCCGTTCGTGCTCGTCGGGCACAGCGCGGGCGGACCGCTCATCCGCCTCGCCGCCGCCGACCGGCCGGAGCGGGTCGCGGGGCTCGTCCTCGTGGACCCGAGCGACGAGGCGTCGCGGACGCTGTTCACGCCCGCGTTCCGCACCGCCGAGAAGTGGGTGGTCCGGATCAACCTGATGCTGGCCCGTGCTCGCCTGCTCGGACCGCTGTGCCGGCCGATGGTGCGGCCGCTGCCCGCGGACGCGCGCCGCGATCTGACGCGCGAGGGGTTCACCCCGCGGCTGGTTCGCACCCAGGCCGAGCAGTCGCGCACCTTCCTCGACGAGCTGCTCGCCTTCCGCGCCGCACCGCCGGACCTCGGCGACCTCCCGGTCGTGGTGATCTCCGGGGGCCGCACCGGCGGCGGCATGAACGCGACGGTGCGGGCCGACGCGAACGCGAGCCACGCGCACCGGGCCGCGCAGTCCCCGGCGGGCAGGCACGTGGTGGCGGAGCTCTCCGGTCACCAGGTGCCGATCGCGGAACCGGACGTGGTGGTCCGCGAGATCCGGCGCCTCCTCGGCTGAGCGCCGCGCTGCTCCCGGGCCGCGGCGCCGCGGCGGGTGCTGACCTCGACGCCGACCCGCAGGCCGGTGATCCGGCGCGCGTCGTCCCGGTGCTCCGGCCACGTGCTCCGGGGAACCGCGGATCGAGCTCGGATGCCACCGCACGTCCGCTCGTGGCCGGTGCGGTCCCCGCACGCCGGTGGTGGCGCACCGGATCGCGGCGCTCCACCACCGGGTGCGGTCGACGCCGGATCGCCGGGGAGGCGGCGGAACCGGCGCCGGGCGTGATCAGCCCGGGCCGGGCCGTTCCGCCCCTCCCGGAACCGGCGCGGACGCCCCGGTCGGGGCCGGTGCCCGTTCCGGGTGCCAGAAGTCCGCACCCTTGATGTTCAGCGCCACCGGGTCGAAGACCGGGTCGACGCCGAGCTTGCGCTGCCGGTCGTAGTCGCGGCAGATCTTGTGCACGACCGGGTACAGCAGCACCAGGCACGCCAGGTTGACCCACGCGATCAGCCCGAGCCCGATGTCGCCCGCGGCCCACACCAGGTCCGCGTCGAGCACCGAACCGGCGAACACCACCGCGACCGTGCCCAGCCGCAGCACCATCGTCCACCCCGGACCCTTCCGCCCGTCCAGCAGGAAGAGCAGGTTCGAGTTCGCGACGTAGAAGTACAGCAGCAGGCAGGTGAATCCGAACAACAGCACCGCCACGGCGACGAATCCAGCGCCCCACCCGGGAACGAGCGTGTCGATGGCCGCCTGCACCCAGTTCGGCCCGGCGTCGAGGCCCGGCACGTTCTCGATGAAGAACCCGCCGGAGTGGTCCGAGACGTTGTACTTCCCGGACACCACCATCATCAGCCCGGTCGCCATGCAGATCAGCAGCACGTCGATGTAGATGCTGAAGCTCTGCACCAGACCCTGCTTGCCGGGGTGCGAGGTGCGCGCCGCGGCGGCCGCGAAGGTCGCCTCGCCGAGCCCGTTCGCCGAGGCGAACACGGCCCGCCGCACGCCCCACGCCACGGCCGCACCGGTGATCCCGGCCAGCATCGGTTCCTGCCCGAACGCGGAACGCACGATGAGCGACACCGCCGCGGGCACGTTCTCGATGTTCGTGCCGATCACCGCGAGGGCCAGCACCAGGTAGCCGACCGCCAGCACCGGCACGAGCAGCTGCGTCACCTTCACGATGCGGGTGGTGCCGCCGAAGATGATCGCCGCGATCAGCGCGGTGATGATCAGCGCCGGGATCCACGACGGCAGCCCGAACGCGAGCTTCGCGCTGGAGGCGATGGTGCTCACCTGGAACCCGGGGAAGACGAACCCGTACCCGACGAGGCCGAGGACCGCGACGAGCCCGCCGAGGAACGGGATCCGCAGGCCGTGCTTGATGTAGTACGGCATGCCTCCGATGTCCTCGTTCGCCTTCTGCCGGTCCTCGTCCTGCACCTGGCGCTTGAACACCTGGGACAGGGCCGCTTCGGCGTAGCCGACGGTGCAGCCGACGAGCCCGGTGAGGCCCATCCACAGCAGCGCGCCCGGGCCACCGCCGCCGATCGCGGTCGCGACCCCGGCGATGCTGCCCACGCCGACGCGGCTGCCGAGTGCGAGCACCAGCGCCTGAAACGAGGACAGCCCGCCGGACTCGCCCGGCGTGTCCCGCAGCTGCCGGAGCATGTCCGGGACGCGGCGGAACTGCACCGCCTTGGTCGCGATCGTGAACAGCACGCCCAGTGCGATGGCGAAGTAGGCCATCGGCGTCCAGATGGCGTCGGCTACCGCCGAGAGGCGTTCCGCGAGGGAGGACAGGTCCATATCACCGCGCCTCCTCCCGGATCGCGGCCAGCGCTTCCTCCACGCGGGCCGTGCTCACCTCGTCGAGCGGCGAGGTGGGGCGCCGCGGCGAGCCGACGTCGAGCCCGCGCAGCGCGACCCCGGCCTTCACCGCGGGGATGAACGGCGCGGAGATGAGCGAGTCGATGACCGGGTACAGCGCCTTCCACCGCGCGAGCGCACCGGACAGGTCGCCCTCGGCGATGCTCCGGCTGACCGCCACGATCTCCTCCGGGACGACGTTGGCCGCACCGGCCATGACGCCCGCGGCGCCTTCGACGAGCGCGCTGTAGATGTAGACGTCCCAGCCGATGAAGGTGCCGATGACGTCGCGGTGGTGGTGGATCAGCTGCAGCGCCTGCTCCCAGTTGGCGCTGGAGTCCTTGATGTACCGGATGTTGCCGGTGCTCTCGGCGAGCCCGCGCACGGTCTCCGGGTCGAGGTTGACACCGGTCGCGGCGGGGATGTTGTAGAGCATGATCGGCAGTTCGACCGAGGCGGCGACGTCCTCGAGGTACGCGACGGTCTCGTCGAGCGTGATCGGCTCGTAGAACGGAGTGACGAGCATGAGCACGTCGGCGCCGCTGCGCTCGGCGGCGCGGGAGAGCCGGATGGCTTCGGCGGTGCTGGTGGCGCCGGTCTGCGCCACGACCGGGACCCGGCCCGCGGTGTGCTCGACGACGGTGTCAACGAGGCGGAGCCGCTCGTCCGGGCTCAGTGCGCCGACCTCGGCGGTGGAGCCGGCGGCGACGACACCGTCCACACCGGACTCGACGGAGCGGTCGACGACCTTCTTCAGCACGGGCAGGTCGATCGCCTCGTCCTGGTCGAACGGTGTGACCAGAGCGGTGAGGACGCCGTTGAGGTTGTTCGTCACGGGTGTTTCTCCTTCTCTGCTGCGACGGTGTGGCGGGGTCAGACGACAGCGGGCGCGGGTGCGGCCCGGTGGGGTCGCCGTTCGGTGGCGAGGAGGCTCGCTGCCTCCTGCGCGGCCGAGAAGCCGGAGGTGATGGCGCTCTCGGTGTAGAGCGTTCCGAGGTAGTCGCCGGCGAGGAACACGCGGTCGGCGCCGCGGGTGAGCGTGGACTGGAGCTTGGCGCGGCCGGGGAACGAGTACGGGGAGGCGACCGCCCAGCGCTCCGCTTCCGCTTCGACGACGGTGTCCGCGAAGCCGTGCCCGAGGATCTGGTCGAGGTCGGCCAGGTGGGTGCCCACCACCTCGTCGTCGGACTTGTCCAGCAGCGCCCGGCCGAGCGAGGCGGGGGAGAAGGTCATGAAGCTGCCGCCGGGCTGCCGCGCGGATTCGGTGCCGCGCACCAGGTTCGCCTGGTTCAGCGCGATCGCGAACGAGCGCTTCGGGGCGGCGATCGCGTAGATGTCGTCCCAGGGGCGCGCGGAGGTCTCGTCGGTGAGGAAGGCGGAGCTGACGTGCGGCCCGTACTCGATGCGGCCCAGCGCGTCGCGGAGTTCGGCGGGCAGGTCCACCCCGATGCGGTGCGAGACGTCGGCGGTGGTGGCGAGCACGACGGTCCGGGCCTCGACCTCGTGGTCCACGCCGTCCTGGCGGTAGCGCACCACCACGGAGCCGGGTTTGCGCACGATCTCCTGGACGGCGGCGCCGAGCCGGACGCGGTCGCCGAGCGCGGCCGAGATCGTTTCGGTGAGGGTGGAAGGGCCGCCGACGATGCCGCGGCTGAGGCCCTGCCCGAAGCCGAGCACCAGGCTGAAGTAGCCGATGCCCGCCCCGGCCGAGATCTGGTCCATGTCCCCGGCCGAGCGGGTGACGGTCGTCCGGAACAGCGCCGCCGCGTCCTCGGGCAGGTTCCCGACGAAGTCCTGGAACGAGCGGTCGTTGGCGAAGTCGTAGATGCGCTGCTGCCGCGCGGCACCGGATTCGCCGGGGCGCTTGCGCACCACGCCGGTGTACCGGGCGACTTCGGCGACGACTTTGAGCCCGGCGCGCACGGTGCCGATCCGCGCCGCGGTGGGCATCGGGATCCGGAACGGGTAGGTCGCGATGTGGCCCTTCTTGAGGAACTTCCCGTTCATCGCCAGCGCCTGCAGCGAGCCGGGGACGGCCATCGCGGCGACGCCGATCTCGTTGAGCAGCGCGTCGGTGGAGGAGTCGGCGCCGGCGAAGACGTGCCCGCCCCAGTTCAACCAGTAGCGCCCGCGGCGTTCCGAGCGGATCCGGCCGCCCACGCGCTCGTCGGCTTCGAGGAGCAGCGCGTCCCAGTGCCGGAGCCGCCAGGCCGCCGACAGGCCGGCCAGGCCGGCTCCGATGACGATCGCGTCCTTCATCTGTCACTCCATTCGTGGTCCGCGAGGTGGGTGCCGTCGAGCGGCGGTCGTGCGGGCGCTTCCCGCGGTGCGGGGCGGTGCGCACCGGGCGTGGCCACGGGTCGTCCACGACGCCTCCCTCCGTTGGGATGAACTCGTCCGGGCTGGGCCGGGCGGTCAGGGTGGGGCGCGCGCCCCGCTGCGATCAGGCCGGAGCGGTGATGGGCGCCACTGACCCGAGAATGTAATCTGTGATCACAAATCAAATCAACCCTTTCGGGGGTATGAACTCAACCGGCCCCGGAGTGGACGCGGCGGCGGGGCGCAGCCGCAGGTACGGGTTGCGGCGACCCGCGATCGACGCAACTAACCTGTGATCCGTGGCCACCTCCCGACGCATCGAGCCGACCCTGCTGACCGACCAGGTCTACGAGTTCCTGCACGACGCGATCTTGAACGGCGAGTTCGCCGCGGGCGCGCGGCTGCGGATCCGGGACGTCGCCGCGGAGGTCGGCACCAGCGTCATGCCGGTCCGGGAGGCGATCCGGCGGCTGGAGGAGGCCGGGCTGGTCGAGCGCGAACCGCACAAGGGCGCCGTCGTCCGCGGGCTCTCGCTCGAAGAGCTCATCCACGTGTACGAGGCGCGGCGGGTGCTGGAGGTGGCCGCCGCGCGCGCCGGAGCCGAGCGCATCGACGCGGCCGGGCTCGCCACGATGCGCGCCGAGTACGAGCGGATGCTCGTCAGCCTCCGCGAACGGCGCGTCGTCGAGAGCCTCGACCACGATGAGGCCGTCCTGGAGACGCTGTACGCGGCCTCCGGGAACCCGGTGCTGGTGCAGCTGATCCGCAACCTGTGGCGGCAGTGCCGCCCGTACAAGATCGTCGGTGCGCAGGGTACGGTCGAGACGGCAGCGGACGATTCGCTGTGGCTGTACCAGGAACGGCTCATCGCTGCCGCGGAGCGGCACGACGCCGAGGCCGCCGCCACGGCTTCGGACGAGTCGCTGCGGGACGCGACCGGTCGGATCGAGGCGCTGCTGGCCGCGCAGCGCTCCGGCTGACGGCCACCGCGTCCCGCGGGAGCTCGGCCCGGCGCGGCCGCGCCCGGCGACCCCGGAAGCCGTCGGCGGCCAGGAGCGCCAGCGCCACCGCCAGCAGCCCGTAGACGCCGATCGACGCCGCGTCCAGCCGTTCGCCCAGCAGCAGCGCGGCGGCGAACAGCAGCACCGGCTCGACGTAGCTCAGCAGGCCGAACAGCGGCATCGGCAGCAGGCCGGACGCGGCCAGGTAGGCGCTCATCGCGACCGCTCCGGCGAGGCCGGCGGCGAGCACCGCGGCCTGCCCGCCCGGCGTGCTCGCCCCGGGGACGGCGAACACGAGGGCGATCGCGAACGGCGCGCCGAGCAGCACCTCGCCGCCGAACGCGGCCGGACCGTCCAGGCCCGCGCGCTTGCGGGCGGTGAAGTACACCGCGTACCCGACCGCGACCACGAACGTCACCCAGGACAGCGCCAGCGTGGTGCCGATCCGGATCGCCACCGCGGCGGCGGCGATCCCCACCGCGATCCACTGCACCCGGCTCACAGCGGCTCCGAAGACCAGCCGGCCGACGATCACCAGCACGATCGGCAGCAGCAGGAAGCCGAGCGAGGCGTCGAGCGCGTGCTCGTGCACCGGCGCCCACGCGAACAGCCACAGCTGGAGCCCGATGAGGGCGGAGAGCGCCACGAACGCGAGCGGGCGCCACCACCGGGCGCGGAGCGCGGTCCGGAACGCCGCCGCGTGCGCCCGGCCGCGGCGGGTGCCGAGCAGCGCGAGGTAGAACGCGGCGGTCAGGATGACGCGCCAGCCGAACACCGCCTCAGCCGATGCGTCGACCAGCCCCGAGGCGAGGAAGATTCCGCCGAAGAGGGCTGATGCGGCCAACGATGCGGCGGTGCCCTTGGCGCGCTCGGATCCGTTGCGTTCCACGCTGCCTCCTTGCGCGAAGCCGTTCCCGGAAGGGAGTATGTGATCTGTGATCACATCCTAGGTTATCGACGGATCACGCCGAGACGAAAGGATTTCCCATGTCCCGGACCAGCACCCACGACAACGACGCCGCCGTGGTGCGCCGCGCGGGCGAGGACACCCCCGCCCGCGACTCGTTCCCGCCCCTCGGGCACTTCATCGACGGCGCCTTCCACACCACCGCCGCCGAGACGATCGCCCTGATCGATCCGTCCACCGGCGGGACCGTCGCCGAAGTGCCCAGCGGCACCCGCGCCGACGTGGACCGGGCGGCCGCCGCCGCACGCGCCGCTTTCGCCGACTGGGGCCGGACCACCCCGCGCGAACGCGCCGACCTCCTGCTGGAGATCGCGAGCCGCGTCGAGGCGCGCGCGGACGAGTTCGCCCGGCTGGAATCCCTCGACACCGGCAAACCCCGCACCGTCGCCGCCGACGACGTCCAGGGCACCGTCGACGTCTTCCGGTTCGCCGCGGGCGCGGGCCGCGCCTTCACCGAGGCCGGGGCCGCCGAGTACGTGCGCGACCACACCTCGATCCTGCTGCGCGAACCGGTCGGCGTCGTCGGCGCGATCGTGCCGTGGAACTACCCGCTGCTGATGGCCGCGTGGAAGATCGCGCCGATCCTCGCCGTCGGCGACACCGTGATCGTCAAGCCCGCCGAGCAGACGCCGCTGACGCTGCTGCTGCTCGCCGACGTGGTGCGCGACCTGCTGCCCGCCGGGGTGTTCAACGTCGTACTGGGGATCGGTCCCGTGGTCGGCGCGGCGCTGGCCGAGCACCCGCAGATCGACCTCGTCGCCGTCACCGGCAGCGTCGGCAGCGGCCCGGCCGGCGCGGCGGCCGCGGCCGACTCCGTCAAGCGGGTGCACCTGGAACTCGGCGGCAAGGCGCCCGTGGTGATCTTCGAGGACGCCGATCTCGAAGCCGCCGCCGAAGCGCTGCGCACCGCCGGGTACTGGAACTCCGGGCAGGAATGCGGCGCGGGCACCCGCGTGCTCGTGCACGAGAGCGTCGCGGACCGGTTCGTCGAGCTGCTCGCCGAGCAGGTGGGCGCCATCGCAGTCGGCGAACCCGGCGCCGGGGACGACATCGAGGTCGGTCCGCTGATCTCGCAGGCCCAGCTGGACCGCGTGCGGGGGTTCGTCGAGCGCGCCGAGGGCGAAGGCGCCCGCGCCGTCGTGGGCGGCCGCGCGCTGCCCGGCCCCGGTTTCTTCCTGGCACCGACCGTCCTCGTCGACGTCGAGCAGGGGACCGAGGCCTCGCGGGAGGAGATCTTCGGGCCGGTGATCACGGTCGAGACCTTCCAGGACGAGGAGGAGGCCGTGACCAGGGCGAACGATGTCGTGTACGGGCTGGCGGCCTCGGTGTGGACGACGAACGCCGCGCGTTCCCTCGACGTTCCGCGCCGCCTGGACTTCGGCACGGTGTGGGTCAACAGCCACCTCGTGCTCGCCAGCGAGGTCCCGTGGGGCGGGTTCAAGGGATCCGGCTACGGGCGGGACCTGTCGGTGTACGCGCTCCAAGACTTCTCGCGGACCAAACACATCCAGCTCAACCACGCTCGATGAGCGAACGGCGGCCACCCGGCGAGGAACCGCGCGGTGGCCCGTCCACCGCATCTCCGCCACCGCGCGCGGCCCGCGCGCGGTGGTGCGTGCCACCGCGCCGGGCCCGCCCGCGCCGTCCTGTCGCGGCGGATCCGCGGCGGCCGGGGCGCGGTCGCTGACCCGGCCCGGGCTTCCGCGCGGCACCTGCGCGGGAGCCCGGGCCGCCTCACCGCGCTGGACGGGCCGCCCGTGCGGGAAGCGCGCGGGCGCGCACTGCTCGCGCCGCGCCGTCGGAGGTCGTGGCCGCGACGACCCGCTACTCCTCAGTCCGTTGTGGACGAGTTATGCTCCCGCCTCGCCGCGGGGAAATCCGCTCGGTCGCGATCTGAGCGGACGGCGTGCCACCTAACCGGGGGTTCCGGCGATGACGGCGAGGAGTTCGGCCGGTCCCTCGTCGACCGAGCGGAAGTGGTGCGGCTGGCCGCCCCGGAAGTACGCCGAGTCGCCGGTGCCGAGCACCTCGGTGCGGTCCGGGAAGCGGAGCTCGACCCGGCCGCGCAGCACCAGCACGAACTCGTCGCCGTCGTGCTCGCGGAAGGTGCACTGCGCGGAGGTCGCCGTCGGGTGCAGCACGAACGGCAGCATCTGCTTGCCCGCCATCCGCGTGGCCAGTCCGGTGTAGGGCGAGCTGTCCGGCGGGGTGTGCCGCGCCCCGTCCGCGCGCGTCGGCGCGGCTGATCTCCACCACGGCCTGGTCAGACCTCATCGACGCCGAATGGGCCGACGTCGCCGCCACCAGCATCGACGCCACGGGCGGGCGCGTCCCGGCCGTCGTGGGGGTCTCCGCGCTCACCACGGCCGCCACCACCGGGCGGGCCCGCACCGCGGCGCGGCTCGGCGCCGACATGGTGATGGTGCTGCCGATGTCCTACTGGGAGCTCGCGCCTGACGAGGTCCGCGCGCACGTCGCCGCGGTCGGCGCCAGCACCGACCTGCCGATCATGGTCTACAACAACCCGGCGACCAGCGGCATCGACCTTCCTCCGGAATTCCTCGTCGACCTGGTCGAGTCGATCCCGAACGTCGTCGCCATCAAGGAGTCCAGCGACATCACCCGCATGCAGCGCATCGCCCAGCTCGGCGGCAGGGAGGTGCGTTCTTCAACGGTTCCGACCCGGTCGCGTTCCTCGCGCTGGCGGCCGGGGCGACCGGCTGGTGCACGGCGGCGCCCGCGCTGTGTCCGCGGCAGGTCCTGGACCTGCACCGGCGGTCGCCGACGGGGAGCTCGGCCGGGCGCGGCAGATCTCCGGGAAGTTGTTGCCGCTGCTGGAGTTCATCCTCGCCCGCGGGCTGCCCACCGCGGTCAAGTCCGGGTTCGCCGAGCTCGGCGTGGACACCGGGGTGCCGCGGCTGCCGCTGCAACCGCTCGACGCGGCGGGCACCGAACAGCTCCGCACCCTGCTGTCCGACCTGGACATCACCGCGGCCGACGTCCCCGCCGCGAGCTGAACACAGGGCCGGGGTGCGGCCTCCGCGCACCCGACCCGGCACCGTCCTGGTTGCCCCCGTGCGGTGCGGGCCGGCCGAGCTCATGAAGTCCTGATAGGACGGTGCCGTCGAGGAGGCGCGGATGCGGCCCGAGCCCACCGCGACACCTCACTGATCGGCCTGCTCGGCGGGGTCGCGGAGGAACGCGGTCAACGCGGTCGCGAGGGCGGGCAGCGGCAGCAGCACGGCCAGCGCCGCGGTGGTGCCGTGGACGTTGGCGAACGCGCCCAGCGCGGGCACCGCCGCCCCGCCGCTGCTGACCGAGATGCCGAGGGTGACGGCCCCGGCCACCCCCAGGTTCCGCGGCAGGTAGTGCTGCCCGAGGGTGGTGTGCACCGGCAGCGGCAGGTTCACCGCCGCCCCGAGCGCGGCCGCGGCCACCAGCGCGATCGGCACCGCGGGCGCGGTGATCAGGCAGCCGAGCAGCAGCAGGCCGGTCACGTGGCTCACCCGGAGCACGGTGAGCCGCCCGAACCGCTCGACCAGTCCGCCGCCCGCCAAGGTCGACAGCGCCCCGGCACCGGAGAACAGGACCAGGGCCAGCGATGCGGTGCTCGGCGTCGCGCCGAGGCGGTCCGCGACGGACAACACCAGGAAGGTGCTCACCCCGTAGAACAGCACCGACCGCAGCACGATGATCAGCGTCAACCAGCCGAACTCCCGCCACCTGTTGAGGCCGGCCACCAGCGCCCCGGACTCACCGTCCGGTTCGCCGCCCGGTTCGGGGGAACGGCCGCGGAAGCGGCCGACGATGACCGCGGCGACCGCGGGCACCGCCAGCAGCGGCGTGGCCACCAGCCCGAACGGCAGCAGCACCGCCCCGGCCGCGACCGGGCCCGCCGCGTAGCCGGCCAGACCGCCGAAGGTGAACCACCCCATGCCCCGATCGCCGGTTCCGGTGCGGTGCACGGCCTTCGCCGCCTCCGGGTGGTAGGCGGCGACGCCGATCCCCGAGAGCACCAGCGCGGCGCAGGTCGCCGCGTACGAGGCGGTCGAACCGACCGCTCCGACCCCGGCCGCGGCGAGCAGCAAGCCCACCGCCCGGACCCGGCCCAGCGCCGGTCCGCGATCCGCCAGGACCCCGAACAGCGGCTGGGCCAACGAGGACACCAGCGTCGCGGCGAGCACCACGCCGCCTGCGTGGGCGTAGTCGTAGCCGCGCTCCGCGACCAGCAGCGGCACCAGCGCGGGCACCACGCCTTGGTAGAAGTCGGTGACCCCGTGCTCCGCGGACAGGGCGAACGCGCCGCGGTGCCGCGCGATCGTGTCGGGCAGGACGGGTTTTCGGCGCAGTGGCACCCGAATTCGCTCCCGTTCGGGCGGCGCGCCGCTTCGGGACGTGCCGCATCGGCGGAGCGGTGGGCTCCGCTGTCGGATGTGTCGATCTGTCGGACGTGCCGGGGTGCCGGACGTGCCGGGACCCGGCCGCCGATCAGTCCCGGTCGCCCGGTGGCGCTCCGGACACGGCCCGCGAGATCCGGTCGGCGGCGTCGCGCACCAGCCGTCCGGCGCGGTCCAGGTTCCGGGCGAGGCGGAAGGTCGGTGCGGACACGTTCACCGCGGCGACGATCCGCCCGCGGAAGTCGCGGACCGGTGCGGCGGCCGCGACCAGGCCCTCCTCGAACTCGTCGCGGGAGACCGCGTAGCCGCGCTCGCGCGCCTCGTGCAGCCGGGAGATCACTCCGGCGACGTCACGCGGTGCTCGCGGTCCGCCGGTGTCGAAGGGGGCGTCGGCGAACATGGCTTCGAGCTCGTCGTCCCGGTGGTCCAGCAGCAGCGCCCGGCCGGTGGCGCTGCGGTGCAGCGAGCTGCGCTGCCCCACCCAGTTGGTGGTCTGCACGGTGCGCGCCGGTGTCTCGGACAGCACGGTGAGCGCCGCGTCCCCGGACGGCACCGTCAGGTAGACGCGTTCGTTCGTCGTGGTCCGCAGCCGCCGCAGCACCGGGGGTGCCTCGGCGAGCAGCCGCTGGTGCCCGGCCTGGTCGGCCATCGTGAACACCCGCCACCCGAGCCGGTAGCCGAGCGTCTCCGGATCCCGGTCGACCATCCCCGTCTCCTCCAGCGCGCGCAGCGCCCGGGACACCTGGGACTTCTCCTTGCCGACGCGACGGGCGATCTCGACGACACCGAGCCCGCCCGCCTCGCCGGATGCCGGTTCGCCCAGCGCCTGCAGGATCGCCATCGCCCGGTGCACCGCCGACGCGTTCTCACCGCTCATGCCACGATCCTCGCCGCCCGGGGCGACAGCGGCAACCCTCGTTGCTGTCCCAGCAACGCATGCCGTGCGGAGTTCGAGACGCCGGACGGTGCCGATGACCGCCAGCCCGAGCCGTTCGGGGGCGCCGTGCTCCCCGGTGAGCAGCTCAAGGTCACCGAGGCCGCGCCGCGCTCGGGTCAGCGGCCGGTCCACCGGGGTGGTCGGCGTTCGGCGAAGGCGCGGGGGCCTTCTTCGGCGTCCGCGGAGGTGAGCACCGCCCGGTAGTGCGGGAGCGCGTCGCTGCGCAGCAGCCGCTGGCCGGCTTCGACGTCGAGGGCGGCGGTGCGGCGGGTGATCTCCTTGATGGCGGTGACCGCGAGCGGTGCGGCCGCGCAGATCCGGCGCGCGAGCCCGTCGGCTTCGGCGAGCAAGTCGGCGGCGGGCACGACCCGGTTGATCAGGCCGTACCGGTGCGCTTCGGCCGCGGTCATCCGGCGCCCGGTGAGCAGCAGTTCCGCGGCGATCGCCCGCGGCAGCCGTTGCGGGAGGCGCAGCACGCCGCCGGAATCGGGGACGATGCCCAGCGTCGCCTCGGGCAGCGCGAACTCGGCGTGGTCGGCGGCGACGACGAGGTCGGCGGCCAGCGCGAGTTCGAAGCCGCCGCCGAGCGCGAGCCCGTTCACCGCGGCGATCACCGGCTTGTCGAGCGCGAAGAACTCGGTGAGCCCGGCGAACCCGCCCGGCCCGTGGTCGGCGTCCACGGCCTCGCCCGCCGCGGCCGCCTTGAGGTCCCAGCCCGCGGAGAAGAAGCGGTCCCCGCCACCGGTCAGCACCGCGACGCGCAGCGCGTCGTCCCGGTGCAGCCGGTCGAACGCCGCGTGCAGCGCGCGGCTGGTGGGCACGTCGACGGCATTCGCCGAGGGCCGGTCCAGGGTGATCGTCAGGACGCCGTCGTGGACGTCGGTGCGCACCGGGTCAGTCATCGGAACTCCTCGCCTCCCGTACCAGCACGTCGACCGCGACGGCGCCGTGCGGGAGCGCCAGCAGCGGGTTCACGTCGAGTTCGAGCAGCCGCGGGTCGGCGCGGGCGTGCTCGGCGATGGCGGCGACCGCGTCCACCACCGCGTCCACGTCGGCGGCGGGGCCGCGGAACCCGGTCAGCAGCGGCCAGATCCGCAACTCCGCCAGCGCGGTGCGGATCTCCGCCCGGGTGACCGGCAGCAGCAGCGTCACCGCGTCGCGCACCAGCTCGACCAGCACGCCACCGGCGCCGACGGTCAGCGCCGGGCCGAACCGCGGGTCGCGGCGCACCCCGACGATCAGCTCGGCGACGGCGCCGCCGACCATCCGCTCGACCAGGAACCGGTCGGCGAGCCCGGACATCGCCGCCACCGCCGCGCGCACCTGCTCCCGGTCGGTCAGGCCGAGCCGGACCCCGCCCGCGTCGGACTTGTGCGCCAGGTCGGCCGAGACCGCTTTGACCACGACGGGGAAGCCGAGTTCGGCGGCCGCTGCCGGGGCTTCCGGTTCGGACACCACGCGCCCGTCCGGGACGGTCACGCCGCGGGCGGCGAGCGCGCGCTTGCCGGTGGGCTCGTCCAGCAGTCGGTCCCGGCCGCCCAGCTGCGGAACCGGTTCCAGCGGTGCGGGCGGATCGGGGTTCCGCTGCGCCTCGCCGATGCGCGCGGCCGCGGCCAGCGCCGCCGCGCAGTCCGCGGTGCCCTGCATCGGCGCGATCCCGGTGGCCAGCAACCGGTCCCGCACCGGTTCCGGCAGCCCCTCCGGCAACGAGCTCACCACGCAGGCCGGGCCCGGGTCGGTGGCGTGCGCCGCGCCGAACGCCTCGACGGCGACGTCCCAGGTCGCCTCTTCGCAGCGGTCACCGCGCGGAAAATCGGCCAGCAGCAGGTGGCAGTCGACGCCCGCGCGGAACAGCTCGGTGAAGCAGGCGGTCTGCGCGTCCCGGTCGCCCCAGATGTAGGTGTGGTAGTCGAGCGGGTTCGCCACCGACACCCGCTCGCCGAGCAACGTCCGCATCCGGCGCTGCACCGCGGCGGGGAATTCGGGCAGTTCCAGCCCGGCCCGCTCGGCGAGGTCCGCGAGCAGCGCGGCCTCACCGCCGGAGGCGCTCGCCGAAGTGATGCGCCGACCGGGGAGCGGGCCGTTGGCGTGCAGGAACTTCAGCGCCTCCACGAAGGTGCTGACGTGCCGCACCCGCGCCATCCCGACCCGCCGGAACAGGGCGTCGCACAGCTCGTCCGAACCGGCCAGCGAACTGGTGTGGCTCAACGTCGTGCGCGCCCCGGCCGCGGAACTCCCGGTCTTGAGCACCACGATCGGCACGCCGCGGCGCAGCGCGCGGAGCCCGGCGCGGGACAGCCCGGCGACGTCGTCCACGCCCTCCAGGTGCAGCCCGATCGCGGTGATCCGCGGATCGTCCAGCGCGGCGTCGATCAGCTCGGCGACGGCGGTGACCGCGCCGTTGCCGAGCGCGACGAGCTGCGCGAGCGGCAGGGACCGGCGCTGCATGGTCAGGTTCTGCCCGACGGTGCCGCTCTGCGCGATCACCGCGACGCCCCGGTCCACCCGGTGCCCGCCGTGCTCCTCCGGCCACAGCGCCGCGCCGTCCAGGTAGTTGAGCACGCCCAGGCAGTTCGGCCCGATCAGCGGCATCCCGCCCGCCGCCGCCACCAGGGACCGCTGCAGCGCGGCCCCGGCGGCGTCGTGCTCGGCGAATCCCGAGGCATGGCAGACCACGCCCCCGGCGCCGCGCGCGGCCAGCTCGCGGACGGTGGTCACGGTGGCCGCAGGCGGCACCGCGAGGAACGCGGCGTCCGGTGCTTCCGGGAGTTCGGCGGTGCTGCGGACGCAGGGAATCCCGTCGATCTCGGCCCGCCGGGGGTGCACCGGCGTGATCCGCCCGGCGAAGCCGATCTTGCGGCTCTGCCGGATCGCCGCGGCGGCCGCGGCTCCGCCGTAGACGGCGACGTGCCGGGGCGCCAGCAGGCGGTGCAGGCCGCGCCCTGTCGTGTCCGATGTGGACTCGGTCGTCATGTCGAGCTCCTCGCGGTGCTGAATCGTCCACAGTGGATGGAGGTCAACCGCCCAGCGGCCGCAGCAGCGAACGCGAGATGATGTGCCGCTGGATCTCGCTGGTGCCGTCCCAGATCCGCTCCACCCGCGCATCGCGCCAGAAGCGCTCGACCGGCAGCTCGGACATCAACCCGGCGCCGCCGAAGACCTGCACCGCGCCGTCGGTGATGCGGGCCAGCGCCTCGGTGGCGAACAGCTTGGCCATCGCCGCGTCCCGGTCCGACATCGCGCCCCGGTCGAGCTTCGCGGCGGCCCGCAAGGTGAGCAGTTCCGCGGCCTCCAGCTCGGTGGCCATGTCGGCGAGCGGGAACGACACCCCTTGGAAGCGCCCGATGTTCCGGCCGAACTGCTCGCGCTCGGCCGCCCAGGACGTGGTCATCTCCAGCACCCGCCGGGCCCGGCCGACGCTGGTCGCGGCGACGCTGAGCCTGCTCGCGCCGAGCCATTCGCCCATCAGCTCGAACCCCGTCCCTTCGGCGCCGAGGCGCTGCGCCACCGGGATCCGGCAACCGTCGAAGGCCAGCTCGCACTGGTGGTAGCCGCGGTGCGACACGCAGGCCGAGCCGCGGGTCACCGTCAGCCCGGGGGTGTCCAGGTCCACCAGGAACGCGGTGATCAGGTTCCGCGGGCCGCGCTCGCTCCGCTCGACGCCGGTGCTCGCGAACAGCACCACGAAGTCGGCGACGTCGGCGTGACTGATGAAGTGCTTCGTGCCGGTGAGCACGTATTCCTCGCCCTCGCGCACCGCGCGGGTGCTCATCGAGCGGACGTCGGAGCCCGCCCCGGGTTCGGTCATCGCCAGGCAGTCGGTGCGCTCGCCGCGGATGGTGGGCAGCAGGTAGCGCTCCCGCTGCTCGCCCGCGCAGGCCTGCAGGATGTTGCCGGGCCGCGCCACCAGCGCCTGCAACGCGTACCCGGTGCGGCCGAGTTCGCGTTCGACCAGGGCCAGGCCGACGGCGTCCAGCCCGCCACCGCCGAGCTCGGCGGGCATGTTCGGCGCGTACAGCCCGGATGCGACGGCCTTGGCGCGGATGCGGGCGGCGAGCTCGGCGGGCACCTCGTCCAGCCGCTCCACCTCGTCCTCGTGCGGCACCAGTTCGGTGCTGACGAACTTCCGGGCGGTCTCGACGATGGCCTGCTGCTCGTCGGTGAGTTCGAAGTCCACGGTGTGCTCCTCGCTGGTCAGCGCCGGATTCCCATCGGCCGCCCGACGCGGCCGGGGACCGGGAGGTCCTGGTGGGCTCGGTGGATCGCGCTCAGCCGGTCCCGGAGTTCGACGGGCAGCTCGCAGGAGCGGCCGCGCTCGGTGTCGACGTGCACGAGCAGCTGCTCGGCGGTGGCCAGCAGCAGCCCGGAACCGGCGTGGTGCATCTCGTGGAACAGGTGCAGCCGCTTCGCGTCGTGGTCCAGCAGCCGGAGGCTCAGCGCGATCGGTTCGCCCTCGGCGACCTCGCGGTCGTGGTGCAGGTGGGTGTCGGCGGTGTACAGCGACCGCCCGTTCGCCCGGTACCGCTCGTCGATGCCGAGGTAGCGGAAGAAGGCGTCGGCGGAATCGCCGAATACCAGCAGGTAGCAGGACTCGCTCAGGTGTCCGTTGTAGTCGACCCACCGCGGGTCGACGGTCGTCTCGTGCAGCCGCAGCGGGGCCGGGACCGGCGCCGCGTCGTCCCAGGGCCGGTACCCGGAGCCTTCGTAGGGGGTGACCACTCGATCCATCGGCGTCTCACAATGTGCGTCGGATGTTCGCGATGTGTGACGCTAGGGTGGCGGGTGCGGCGCGGTCAAGGACCGTCGCCCGAAAGCAGGCGCGGGCATCGGAGCGGCGACGGGATCGCCCGGGCGGATCACTAGGGTGGGGGCATGAGCGTGGAAGCGGCGCACACCCAGGAGGAGCAGTCCCGGGCGGCCGGACGGGTGCAGTCCCTCGACCGCGCGGTGGCCCTGCTCAACGCGGTCTCCGCCGGATCACCGGAAGGCCGCTCCGCCCCCGACCTGGCCGCCGACTGCGGGCTGAACCGGGCCACCGCGTGGCGGCTGCTGGCCACCCTCGAACACCACGGGCTAGTGGAGCGGGACCCGGTGAACAACCGCTACGCGATCGGGTTCGCGATCAGCAGGATGGCGGCGACCGCCGGCGTGGACGGGCTGGTTCGCCGCGCGCACGGCACCCTCGAACGGCTCAGCCGTGAGACGGGGGAGACGGCGAACCTCGCGGTCGCCCAGCGGCTCGGGCTGACCTACGTGGACGAAGTGGCACCGCAGGCGGTGCTCAGCGCCCGCTGGCTCGGGCAGCACGTGCCGATCCACGCCACCTCCGCGGGCAAGGCGCTGCTGGCCTGGCTGCCGCAGCCGGAGGTCGAATCGCTGCTGGACACACCGCTGGCCGAGTACACCGAGAGCACCCGCACCGATCGGGACGCGCTGCTGGCCGAACTCGCCGAGATCCGCGAGCAGGGCTACAGCGGGGCGGACGGCGAACTCGAATCGCACGTGTGCGGGGTGTCGGCGCCGGTCCTCGACGTACGGCGCCGCCCGGCCGCGATCGTGAGCATCTGGGGGCCGCGGGACCGCGTTCCCGCCGCGCGCTTCACCGAGCTCGGCGCCCTGGTCCGCGACGCGGCGATCGAAATAGGCGAAGCTCTCGGCTGACCGGCCCCCGCATCAGAAGCGCACCCACTTCCAACCGCCCAGGCGGGTCGTGTCGTTCTCCTGTCAGCGGCGAAGCCACCGGTGAAAACGACCCCGCAGCGAGGAAGCAGCTGACTGCCCGTCTCTGAACCTGCCCGGCGGGCCGTGTCGTTGTCCTGTCAGCGGCGCAGCCGCTGAGCCGCCGACCACCCAAGACACCGGCACCGCAGCGGGTTCTCAGCGGTTTCCTCGCGGGGACAGCGATTTCTCATGTGGCGGAGCCACCTGTGAAATCGATCCCGCAGCGAGGAAACCGCTGAGGTTCCGCCACCCGCCCCCTACGCAACGGGAGCGGAACCGGGCCAGTTCCTCAGCTGACGCTGAGGAACTGGGTCTCCTGGAAGGCCCGGATCCCCTCCTGCGCGCCCTCGCGGCCGAGTCCGCTCTGCTTCATCCCGCCGAACGGCGCCGACGGGTCCGAGACGACACCGCGGTTGACCCCGACCATGCCGCACTGCACGCGGCGGCCGATCTCCAGCGCCCGGCCGGTGTCCCCGGCGTAGACGTACCCGGCGAGGCCGTACTCGGTCGCGTTGGCCACCGCCACCAGCTCGTCGGTGCCGCTCCAGGTCCGGATCGGCGCGACCGGGCCGAAGATCTCCTCGTGCAGCACGGCGGCGTCGTCCGGCACCCCGGCCAGCACCACCGGCGCGGAGAACGAACCGGTGGCAGGCACCTCGACCGGCTCCCGCACGATCCGCGCCCCGCGCTCCACCGCGTCGGCGACGAGCCCGGCGACGCGGCGCACCGCGCGGTCGTCGATCAGCGGGCCGATGTCGGTGCCCGGCTCGGCGGCCGGTCCGACCCGCAGCCGCGCGACGGCGTCGGCGAAGGACTCGGCGAACTCGTCGGCGACGTCCTCGTGCACCAGGAACCGGTTGGCGGCCGTGCAGGCCTGCCCCGCGTTGCGCAGCTTCGCGATCAGCGCGCCCTGCACGGCGGCGTCGATGTCGGCGTCGGCGCACACGACGAACGGGGCGTTGCCGCCGAGCTCCATCGAGCTGTTCACCACCCGCCCGGCGGCGAGGCCGAGCAGGTGCCGCCCGACCCCGGTGGAGCCGGTGAAGGAGAGCTTGCGGACCGCGTCGTGCGCCAGCAGCACCCGGCTGATCGCGTCGGCCCGGGTGCTCGGCAGCACGGTCAGCACGTCCTGCGGCGCACCCGCCTCGACCAGCAGATCGCGGATCGCCAGCGCGGTCAGCGGGGTCTCCGCGGCGGGCTTGAGCACCACGGTGCAGCCCGCCGCCAGCGCCGGTGCGACCTTGCGGGTGATCATGGCCGCCGGGAAGTTCCACGGCGTGATCAGCAGCGCCACCCCGACCGGCTGCGCGGTGACCACCGTCGTGGAGCGGCCGTCGGGGGAGGTCTCGAACCGGCCGTCCGGGCGGACCGCTTCTTCGGCGAACCAGCGGAAGAACTCCGCCGCGTACGAGACCTCCGCGCGGGCGTCCGCGGCGGCCTTCCCGGACTCGCGGCTGATCAGCTCGGCGAGCTCGTCGGCGCGGTCGATCATCAGCTCGCGGGTCGCCGCGAGGATCTCGGCGCGGCGGCGGGGCGGGGTCGCGGCCCAGTCGGGCAGCGCCTCGGCGGCGGTGTCCGCGGCGGCCGCGGCATGCGACTCGTCGGCGTCGGAGACGCGGGCGATCTCGATGCCGGTCGCCGGGTCGTGCACCGCGAACTCGTCCGCGGTGGGGGTGGGCTTGCCGCCGATGAACAGCGGGGACGGCTGGAAGAGCGTCATGGGGACTCCTCGTCGGGGGAAGGGGATCAGGACTGCGCGAGGGCGTCGGCGAGCACGTCCAGCCCGTCGTGCAGCAGCTCGTCGGGGATGGTCAGCGGCGGCAGCAGCCGGATCACATTGCCGAACGAGCCGCAGGTCAGCACGAGCACGCCGGTGCGGTGGCAGTGGTCGGCGACGGCCTTCGCCAGCGCCGCGTCCGGCTCGGTGCCGCCCGGGCGCACGAACTCGACGGCGATCATGGCGCCGCGGCCGCGGACCTCGCCGATGACGGAGTCGGCGTCGGCGAGCGCGCGCAGCCGGGCGGTCGCCTGCTCGCCGATCGCGGCGGCGCGGGCGACGAGACCGTCCTCGCGGATCGTCTCCAGCGCGGCCAGCGCGGCGGCGCAGGCCACCGGGTTGCCGCCGTAGGTGCCGCCGAGGCCGCCCGCCGGCACCGCGTCCATCAGCTCCGCCCGGCCGGTGACCGCGGCGATCGGCAGCCCGCCGCCGAGGCCCTTCGCGGTGGTGATCAGGTCCGGGACGACGTCCTCGTGGTCGGTGGCGAACCAGGAGCCGGTGCGCGCGACCCCGGTCTGCACCTCGTCGGCGACGAACACGATCCCGTTCGCGCGGCACCAGCGGGCCAGTTCGGCGAGGAATCCCGGCGCGGGCACGATGAAACCGCCCTCGCCCTGGATCGGCTCGATCACCAGCGCCGCCAGCCGGTCGGCTCCGGCGGTGCGCTCCAGGTAGTCGGTGGTGCGCTTCGCGGCCTCGGCGCCGGACAGCCCGGCGTCGTCCCGGAACGGGTAGGAGGTGGGGGCGCGGTGCACGTCGGCCGCGAACGGGCCGAACCCGTCCTTGTACGGCTTGTTCTTCGCGGTCAGCGCCATCGTCAGGTTCGTGCGCCCGTGGTAGGCGTGGTCCACGACCGCGATCCCGGTCCGGCCGGTCGCGCAGCGGGCGATCTTCACCGCGTTCTCGACGGCCTCGGAGCCGGTGTTGAACAGCGCGGTGCGCTTCTCGTGGTCGCCCGGGGTGATCGCGGCGAGTTCCTCGGCGAGCCGCACGTAGCTCTCGTACGGGGTGATCATCGCGCAGGTGTGGGTGAACCGGACCAGCTGGTCGGACGCGGCCGCGACCACCTTCGGCGCCGAGTTGCCGACCGTGGTGACCGCGATGCCGGAGCCGAGGTCGACGAACGAGTTGCCGTCCACGTCGACCAGCACGCCGCCGCCGGCCGCCGCCGCGTAGACCGGCAGCGTCGAGGACACCCCGGCGGAGACCGCGGCCGAACGGCGCGCGGCGAGTTCGCGGGACAGCGGGCCGGGGACCTCGGTGCGCAGCTCGCGCCGCTGGGGGAGACCGGGACCGCCGATCAGCTCGGGGGACGGGGCGGATGCGGTCATGCGAGGCTCCTTCGCGGCGGCGGGGACGGGACGTCTCCGACGCTAGGCCGCTCGGCGCGCCGTGGTGAGTGTGCGAACCCGACAGGCAGGCGTGCTCGGGTGTGCAACACTGCCACCGTGCTGAGCCTGGACGACGTCGTCGCGATCCCCGAACTGGCGCTGCGCGTGATCGTCGAACCGGCTGCCGAACGCCCGCTTCGGTGGGTGACGACCAGCGAACTCACCGACCCGGACCGGTACCTGGAGGGCGGCGAGCTGCTGCTGACCACCGGGCTGGTGCGCCAGGACTGGGCGGCCTACGTGCGGCGGATCGACCGCGCCGGGGTGGCGGCGCTCGGGTTCGGCACCGGCCTCTCGCACGCCGAGGTCCCGCGGGCCCTGGTCGAGGCGGCGCGCGCGGCGGGGCTCAGCCTGGTCGTGGTGCCGGAGGCGACGCCCTTCATCGCGGTGAGCAAAGCCGTCGCCGGGCTGCTCGCGGATCAGGAGCGCGAGTCCACCGTATCGGCGCTGCGCGTGCAGCAGGAGCTGACCCGGGTGATCTCCCGCAAGGACGGCCCGGCGCGGGTGCTCGGTGTGCTCGGCCGGGCCGCGCGGGGCAGCGCCGGACTGGTCGACGCGGCCGGGACGCCGCTGGTCCCGGCCCGGTTCCGGCTGCCGGACGCGGCGCGGCGCGCGCTGGGGACGTTGCGCTCCGGCGGCGGAGCCGGAGCCGTCACCGAGACCGGCGCCGAGGGCACCACCGTGGTGCAGCCGCTCGGTGCCGGCGTCGACGGACCGTTCCTGGTGCTGTTGGCCCCAGGACCGCTGGACGCGGTGCTGCGCGCGGTGCTGGTGTCCACTGTCGCGCTGCTGACCCTCGACGCCGAACGATCCCGGGCCGCCGCCGACGCCGAGCTGCGGTTGCGGGACCAGGCGGCGGCGCTGGTGCTGGACGGGGCGGTCGACGCGGGCGCCGGGGTCGCGGCCCTGCTCGAAGGAAGCCCGGTGCCGCCGCGGACCGTGCGGGTGCTGCGCGCCTCCGGGGTCCCCGCCGGGGCCCGCGAGCGCCTGGCCCGCGAGCACCCGGAGGTGCTGACCACGGCCCCGGCCGACGGGAACATCGCGCTGCTGGTGGCCGACGGTGCGGCCCGCGAGGTCGCCGACCTGCTCGCCGGTCTGCGCGCCGGGGTGGGCGTCGGCCCCGCCGTCCCCGTCGCCGACGCGCGCACCAGCGACGCCGCCGCCCGCACCGCGCTGGCCGCCGCGGACCGGGAGGTCGTCGACTGGGACGAGCGGTTCCGCGGCAGCGTCCGCGCCGGGCTGCCCGACCACGCGGCCCGCGCGCTGGCGGCCTCGATCCTGCGCGACCTCGTCGCGGAACCCGAGTTGCTGCGGACGCTGCACACCTACCTGGCGCACCTCGGCCACTGGCAGCCCGCCGCCGACGAGCTGGGGATCCACCGCAATACGCTGCGCAAGCGGATCGCCCGCATCGAGGAGCTCACCGGCCGCGACGTGGACACCGCGGCCGGCCGCGCCGACCTGTGGATCGCGGTCGTGATCGCCCGGGAACCGTGACTTTTTGGTTTTCTCACTCGGTTCGCGTCGTGGTCGGGTGGCGGAACCTCAGCTTCTCCCTCGCTGCGGGATCGTCTTCACAGGTGGCGCCGCCACATGAGAAAACGCTGTCCTCGCGAGGAAGAAGCTGAGAACCCGCGGGTGGTTCGGTTGATCGGGTGGTCGGCGGCTCAGCGGCTTCGCCGCTGACAGGAAAACGGTAGGACCCACCGGGCTGGTTCACGGCCGCGGGGCGGCCTGGGTTGCTCGCTCGCGGGTGGGGGCGGTCAGGCGCGCAGCGGGGCGGTGGCGAACTCCTTCATGCCCGTGCCGAACGGGACCTCCGCGGTGAAACCGAGCTCGCTCGCCGCGCGGGACGGGTCGGCGACGACGTGCCGCACGTCGCCGAGCCGGTAGCGCCCGCTGATGCGCGGTTCCGGCCCGCCGTCGGCCGCGGCCCGCGCGTCCGCCATCTCGCCGATGGTGCGCGGATCACCGGAGCACACGTTGTAGGCGCGGAACCCGGTCCGCTCCTGCGCGGCGGCCAGCGCGTTCGCCGCCGCCACGTCGCCGACGTGCACGAAGTCGCGGGTCTGCGCGCCGTCCTCGAACACCACCGGCGCCTCGCCGCGGGCGAGGCTGGAGCGGAACAGCGAGGCCACCCCGGCGTAGGGCGTGTTCCGCGGCATCCGCGGCCCGTAGACGTTGTGGTAGCGCAACGCGATCGCGGACGCCCCGGTGTCCCGCGCCCACAACGCGGCCAGGTTCTCCTGCGCGAGCTTGGTGGCCGCGTAGGTGCTGCGCGGGTCCAGCGGGGCGTCCTCCGGCACGGTCCCGCGCACGAGCGGCTCGTCGCATCGCGGACATCGCGGCTCGAACATGCCCGCGTCCAGGTCCTCCTGCCGCCGCGGTCCGGGCTGCACGACGTCGTGCCGCGCGCAGCGGTAGCGGCCCTCGCCGTAGACGACCATCGAGCCGGCCAGCACCAACCTGCGCACCCGGTGCTCGGCCATCGCCGCCAGCAGGTGCGCGGTGGCGAGCTCGTTGTGCGCCACGTAGTCCGGCATGTCGGCCACCCCCGTCTCCAGCCCCACCACGGCGGCGTGGTGGCACACCACGTCCACCCCGCGCACCACGTGGTCGGCGATGTCGGGGTCGCGCAGGTCCGCGACGGTCAGGCCGTGGCCGCCGAGGTGCTCGGGGATGGCGCGCGTCCGGTGCGCCTGCGGAAGCAGCGCGTCGACCAGCAGCACTTCGTGCCCGTCGGCGCGCAGCCGGTCGGCGACGTGCGATCCGATGAAGCCCGCGCCACCCGTGACCAGTACCCGCATGTTCGGTTCTCCTCTCCACGTTCCGGTCCTCCGGGCGTCCCCGGAGATCACTGCCGCACCAGCTCGGCGAGCCTGCGCCGCCCGAGGCGGGCGTGCCACCGCACTCGCAGCCGCGCCGCGGCCGCGAGCCCGTGCAGCGCGTCGACGCCGACCCGCGCCCACGGGAACCAGCTGCCGCCGGGCACCCGGGCCCGTCCCGCGCACAGCCCCACGCCGGGCGGGTGCGCTTCGACGAGCACGCTGCCGGTGCCGGTGATCAGTTCGGTGGCGCGGCGCAGCAGGGCGCGCGGATCGCCGCCGATGCCGAGGTTGCCGTCGAGCAGCAGCACGTGCTCCCAGCGGCCTTCGCCGGGCAGCGGGCCGAACACGTCGCCGTGGAACGCGTGCGCGCCGCGCAGCATGGTCCGGCACACGGCGTCGGCGGAGACGTCGACGCCCAGCGCGGTGCGCCCGCGCCGCACCAGTCCGCCGGTCATCCGGCCGGGTCCGCAGCCGACGTCCAGCGTCGCGCCGCGACATCGGCGCAGGACCAGTTCGTCGGCCGCTCCCGGTTCGTCCGACCACCGCCGCGGGTGCAGCAGTTCGGGCGGGCCCGGGTCCATCTCCAGCCAGCAGGTGTCGGCGCCGTACACCGGGTCGAACGCGGCCGTCACCGCTCGCGCTCCACCGGCACGGCGGCGCCGGCCGCGGCGAACCGGGAGGCGGGAATGGCCGCGGCGACCGAGGTGGCATCGGACATGGTGTCCACATCGGACATCGCGGGCAGCGGTTCGACGCGCAGCCCGCGGTCCCGCAACGCCGCCAGCGTGCGCGAGCCGGTCTCTCCGGTGGACATCGGCACGTCCCGCAGCGCCGCCGCGTGCTCCGCGCGGCGCACGCCCAGCGCCCACCAGCCGCCGTCCGCCGCCGCACCGAGCACGGCGTCCGGCGGTGCGGAGCCGCCGAGCCGGTCCAGGGACCGGGTGAGCAGCCGCGGGGTGAGCTGCGGGGTGTCCATCCCGATCTGCAGGATCGGCTCGCCCGGGTGCAACGCCCCGGTGTCCGCGTGCGCGGCGACGAGCCGCTCGGCGAGCTCGTCGCCGCGCTGCTCGACGACCCGCACCCGCGCCAGCGCGGCCCGGACCTCGTCGCGCCGGGCCGCCGCCGCGGTCTCCCCGGTCCAGGCGACCACCGTCGGCAGACCGGTTCCGGCCGCCGCGTCGAGGGTGTCCAGCAGCCCGGCCGCCGCGATCGCCGCCGCCTGCTCCGCCGAGGCCGGTGGGCTGAGCCGGGTCTTCGCGCGCCGCGGCACCGGTGCTTTCGCGACGACGAGCAGCACGCCGCGGCTCATCGCAGCACCCGGGCCATGTCGCGCACCGCCCGCGCGGTGCCGCGCACCGAACCGGTCACCTTGGAGCGGGTTCCGGCGGCGCGCGGGTAGTAGTCGACCGGGACCTCCTCGACCCGCCAGCCGGCCCGGGCGGCGCGGACCAGCAGCTCCAGCGGATAGCCGAAACCGCGGTCGGTGACGCCCAGGTCCAGCAGCCGATCGCGCCAGGCCACGCGCAGCGGCGCGAGATCGCGCACCGGCAGCCCCTGCCTGCGCAGCATCCCGGCGAGCGCCGCGTTGCCCAGCCGCGCGTGCCACGGGAACGCGCCGCGCTCGGCCGCGACCCGGCGGCCCACCACCAGGTCCGCGTCCCCGCGCAGCAGCAGCTCCACCAGCCGCGGCAGCTCGTCCAGGCGCATCGAACCGTCGGCGTCCACGAAGACGACGACCTCGGCCCCGGAGTGCTCCAGCCCGGCGTGCACGGCGGCGCCGTACCCGGGTCGCGCCTCGGAGATCACGGTGGCGCCGTGCTCGGCGGCGACCGCCGCGGTGGCGTCGGCGGAGCCGTTGTCCACCACGAGCGCTCGGTAGCCGTGCGCGGCGGGCAGGCCGGCGAGCACTCCGGGGAGCGCGGCCTCCTCGTCCCGGCACGGCAGGATCACATCGACGCTGACCGTCATTCCACCGTCCTCGACTGCGGTCCCCGGCGTGGGGGACGTGTTACGTTGGCGAAGCTCCGGCACCGGAATTCCCACTGCTCATTGCCTTTCCCACGGGTATTCGGTGCCACCCGGCGGGCGGATTGGTCCCGGTTCCACTTTTTTCCGGTGGGGCCCGCGAGACCGCCGTCCTCGGGGCACCGCGGGAGACGTGGTGAGGAGTTCCGCAGTGCGCTTCGGACGGCGGCTCGACGACGGGTCGAGCAGGTGGGAGCGGTTCCGGCCGCCCGGGTTCGGGCGTTCCCGGACGTGGCGCAGCCCGCTGCGCGGCATCCGGCTGACCTCGGTGCTCGGGATGGTGCTGCTGGTCGCGCTGCCGATCGTCGTCCTCACCGGCCTGCTGTCCTACGTCGCCTACGGTCCTCGGTTCGGGCAGGCGATGCCCGCGGAGACCGGGTGGTTGCGGCTGCCGCTGTTCGACTGGCCGACCCGCCCGGCCTGGCTGTACCGGTTGAACCAGGGCGTGCACGTGCTGCTCGGACTGGTGCTGGTGCCGGTGGTGCTGGCGAAGCTGTGGTCGGTGATCCCGAAGCTGTTCGCCTGGCCGCCGGTGACCTCGCCGGCGCGGGCGCTGGAGCGGCTGTCGTTGCTGCTGCTGGTGGGCAGCGTGCTGTTCGAGCTGGGCACCGGCGTGCTGAACGTGCAGTACTACTACGCGTTCCCGTTCAGCTTCTACACCGCGCACTACTGGGGCGCCTGGGTGTTCATCGGGTCCTTCGCCGCGCACGTCGCGCTGAAGCTGCCCGCCGCTGTGCGGGCGCTGCGCCACCGAGGCGGGCACGACGACCTGGCGCCGGTGCGGCCCGCGGCGGCCACGATGAGCAGGCGCGGTTTCCTGGCCGTCGTCGCGGGCGGTTCCGCGCTGATCGGGCTGCTCACCGCCGGGCAGACCTTCGACGGCGCGCGGCGCACCGCGCTGCTGTCGCCGCGCTACCGGGACGGGCCGGGCCCGAACGGGTTCCAGGTGAACCGCACGGCCGCCGCCGCGGGCATCGCCGCCGCGAGCACCGGGTCGCGGTGGCGGCTGCGGCTGCTCGGCGGTGCCGAACCGGTCGAGCTGGACCGCGCCCGGCTGCTCGCGCTGCCGCAGCGCACCGCCGAACTGCCCATCGCCTGCGTCGAGGGCTGGTCGACCACCCAGCGCTGGACCGGGGTGCCGCTGGCCGAGCTCGCCCGGTTCGCCGGGGTGCCCGAACCCGCCTCGGCGCACGTGCGCTCCCTGGAGACCGGGGGTGCGTTCGCCGCCGCGACCCTGCACGCCGGGCAGGTGCTCGACCCGGACGCGCTGCTCGCGCTGCGCGTCAACGGGGTGGACCTGAGCCCGGACCACGGGTTCCCGGCGCGGGTGATCGTGCCCGCGCTGCCCGGGGTGCTCAACACCAAGTGGGTGGCGTCGATCTCGTTCCGGAGGAGGTGAACCGTGCGCCGCGTGACCCGCCTGCTCGGCACCGACCCGTTCCGGTTCTCGGTGCTGCTGGGCAGCTTCGCGCTCACCTGGTACGCCTTCCGGCTGCTGGGCGACGAGCCGGAAGTGCCGTCGGTGCTGCTGTGGTTCGTCGCCGCCGCCGTCGCGCACGACGCGGTGCTGCTGCCGCTGTACGCGCTCGGCGACCGGGCGCTGACCGGGGCGTTCCGGGGAACGCACCCGGCCGGGGTGAACCACGTCCGGCTGCCCGCGCTGGGCAGCGGCCTGCTGTTCCTGGTGTTCTGCCCGGGGATCCTCGGGCTCGGCGCCGCCGCCCGCGCGGCGGCGACGGGCCAGGACCTGGAGCCCTACCTGGGCAACTGGCTGCTGGTGACGGCGGTCCTGTTCGGCCTCAGCCTCGGCTGGTGGGTCGTGCGGCTGCTGTCCAGGGCAGTCCGGGGCCGTGGTGGCTCCGAACGGGAGAACGCAACCGATCCCGCAGGAAGGACGTCGTGACCGCCACCGGGGAAGAGCGCCGGGTTCCCGCGCTCACCAAGATCGCCCTGCTCGTCGGGGGGCTCGGCGTGCTCGCCGCGCTCGCGCTCCCGTTCGCGCCGGTCGCCACCGAGCGCACCACCGTGGACTGGCCGCAGGCCGGGCGGCCCGTGGAGTCGACCACCGCGTTCTTCGTGCCGTACCGGCCGGAGCACGTGCGGGTCGAGGTCCCGTGCTCGGCGGTGCGGGCCGGGCTCGCGCGCGGGACCGCCACCACGTTGGTGAGCAGCGCGCTGCCCGGCAGGCCGACCGAGGGATTCGCGGTGTCCGCCGCGGACGGATCGGTGCTGGTGCTCGTCGGTGGCGAGCAGGTCCACCGCGGGCCGGTGCCGGCGGGCGACTGCGGGCTGACCCTCGACGCCGGTGCGGACGGCGGCGTGCTGCGCCTCGGCGCGGAGACGATCGACCTGCCCGGCGCGCAGGTCCGCGAGGTGTTCGCCTTCGCCACCGACCTGGACCCGGCGGCGGCGGCCGGGACGCGGGTGACCGCGCGCACCGCGGACTGGTTCCAGAGCACGCCGAGCGCGGGGAAGATCGTGCTGATCGGGGTGGCGGTCGCGGCGATGATCACGTCGCTGGCGCTGCTCGTGGTGGGGGACCGGCGGGGTGCCCGACGGAGCGGAGCCGGTCCGCCCGGCGGCGGCTCGGACGGGGGTTCCGCGTCGGACGAATCCACCGCGGACCGAGCTGCGACGGGTGGAGGACGCCCGGCCCGCCGGTCGCTCCTGCTCATCGACCTCGCCCTGCTCGTGGTCTTCGCGGCCTGGCTGGTGCTCGGCCCGTTGAGCCCCGACGACTCGTTCACCGAAGGCATCGTGCGCAACGCGCTGATCACCGGCGACTTCACCAACTACTACCGGTGGGAGAACTCCTCCGAAGCGCCGTTCACCCTGGTGCTGAACCTGATCAGCCCGTTGGTGGCGCTGCACGCCCCGCCGCTGCTGCTGCGGGTGCCGAGCGTGGTCGCCGGGCTGCTCACCTGGCTGCTGCTCAGCCGCGGGGTGCTCCCGGTGGTGCTGCCCGCGCACGCGCGGCACCTCGGCACCCGGGTGCTGCTGGCGGTGGCGCTGCTGGTGTGGTGGCTGCCGTTCGACCTCGGGGTGCGGCCGGAACCGTTCGTCGCGCTGGGCACTACCGCGGTGCTGACCTGCGTGCTGCGCGCCACCGCCGGGCCGGGCGGGGCGAGCGTGCTGCTGCTCGGGCTCGGCGCGCTGGCCGGCGGGTTCACCGTCGCCGTCAACCCGGTGGGGGTGACCGCGGTGGCACCGGTGCTGCTGCTGGCGCCGCGGATCCTGCGCGGGCTGCGGGCGCGGGGTGAGCCGCCGTGGGGCTGGTGCGCGGTGGGCGGCTGCCTCGCCGCGGTGGCGCTGGTGGCGATGTTCGCCGACCAGTCGTGGTTCGGGGTGCGGCAGGCGACCGCGCTGCACCGGTTCTACGGGCCGGACGTCGGCTGGTTCCAGGAGATCCGCCGGTACCAGTACCTGCTCGGCTTCGGCGACTACCAGGGCGGGCTGGCGCGGCGGCTGCCGGTGCTGCTCACGATCGCCGTGGCGGGCTGCGCCACGCTGCTGGTGGTGCGCGGGGCCCGCCGGTTGCCGGGGATGCGGCTGGTGCCGCTGCCGCTGGGCTGCCTCGGCATCGGGTTGGCGTTGCTGTGGCTGACGCCGTCGAAGTGGACGCACTACTTCGGCGCGCTCGCCGGGTTCGGCGCCATCGCGCTCACCGCGGGGGTCGTGCTGCTCGGCGCGGGCGCGCGGGAGTGGTCGGCGCGGCGGGAGGTCCTGCTGGTCGGCGGGGTCGGCACCGTCGCCGCGATCGCGGCCGCGTGCCTGGCGTTCGCAGGCACCAACACCTACTTCCTGCACTCGCACTTCGGGGTGCCGCGCGACGAGCTGCCGATGCGGCCGTTGAACGGCCCGCTGCCGTGGGTGCTGCTGGTCGCCGTGCTGCTGGGGTGCGCGCTGCTGCCGCGCTTCGGCGGCCGGGACGCGGCGCGCCGGATGCTCGCCCGGATGCCCGCGGTGGTGGCGACCGCAGCGGCCGGGGCGGGCGTGCTGGTGCTGCTGGTGTCGTTCGCGGTGGCGCCGATCGCGCGCGCGGGCGGACACTCGGTCGGCGGGCAGCTGCTGGGCGAGCCGTCCGGGGGCGGCTGCGGCATCGTCGACGACGTCGTGATCAACGCGGATGCGCCGGGTGGCGTGCTGGCGCGCGCGGAGGGCGACGATGAGCTCACCGGCTTCACCGGCGGTGGCAGCCCCGCGCCCGCGGGCGCGGGACCGCAGCGGTGGACGAGCCTGACCGGCGGGGCGATCAGCACCGGTTCGCTGCGCAGCGGGTGGTTCGCCGCCCCGCGGCTCGGCCCGGACCAGCGGATCGCGGTGTCCGCGGCCGGGCGCACCGGGGACGGCGACCGGCTCGCCCTGGAATTCGCCCGCTCCACCCCCGACGGCGAGCCGCGGCCGCTCGGCACCCGCGTCCTCGACGACTCCGGCGACGAGCGGGACGCGCGCCCGATATACCCGGCGGACCGGCAGATCGAGCAGCGCCCGCAGGTGCACCCCGGCTGGCGGACGCTCATCGCCGAGGACGTCCCGCCCGGCGCCGACCGGGTCCGCGTCGTCGCCGCGGACGGCACCACCGACCGGGACGGCTGGCTCGCCGTGACCGGGCCGCGCGTGCTGGACGTGGTCCCGCTGCGCGCCCTGCTCGCCGGCCGCCCGGACGTGTACGTGGACTGGTCGATGACCTGGGTGGCGCCGTGCCTGCGGGACGTGCCGCGCGTCGGCGGCGGGCTCGCGCAGGCGCCGACCGCGTTGCTGAACCCCCCGGTGTCGCTCGGCTTCGACGGGACCGCCGCGTACGACCGGGACATCGGCGGCAGCTTCGCCGGGGTGGACGAGGTCGGCCGCCGCACCCCGATCCCCACCGAACCGCTCGGGCCGCGCGATCCGCGCTACCGGGACTGGGGGCAGGTCGCCACGGTCACGTACCCGATCGCCCGGGACGCCTACGACACCCGCACCACCTGGGAGATCCGCTGGGGTTGGCAGGGCGCGGGCTTCACCACCGGACCGCTCAGCGCGCGGTGAGTCCCGGCGCGCGGGCCCACCGCCGCGGCGCGGCCCGGCCGCCATCAGGTGCGGGGTGAGCAGGACGGCGATCGACTCCACCGCGAGCCCCGCGCGGTGATCGAGGAGACCAGCAGGAGCACCGCCCACCAGCGGCTGGAGGTGCCGCCGCGGTGCGGCGATCGGCGCCGGGCTAGCCGGTGCGGTCCCGCGTGCCGCGCTCGTCGGCGGCGCGTTCGGGGGTCTCGGCGGGCCGCTGGGAGCGGAGCAGCGCGGTGCCCGCGAGGACCAGCGTGGACAGCGCGGCGGCGACGACGAAGGCCGCCCGGACGCCCGCCTCGTCCGGCTGGCCGGGGCGCGCCGACCACAGCGTCATCACCGTCACGAACAGCGCGGTCCCCGCGGCCGCGGCGAGCTGCTGGCAGGTGGTCAGGATGGCGCTGCCGTGCGAGTGCAGGGAGCGGGGCAGCGCGCTGAGCGCATCGGTCACCAGCGGCGTGAAGTTCAGCGCCAGCCCGACCGACATCAGCACGTGCAGCAGCACCACCAGCCAGACCGGGCTGTCGCCGCCGAGCGCCGCGAACGCCCACAGGCTCAGGCACAGCAGCACCGACGCGGGCACCACCAGCGCCCGCACCCCGAACCGGTCGTAGGCGCGCCCCACCGGTGGCCCGAGCAGCCCCATCACCACCCCACCGGGCAGCACGACCAGTCCCGCGACGAGCGAATCGCGGCCGAGGACCACCTGCACGTAGAACGGCAGCAGGATCACCGCGCTGAACAGCGCCATGTACCCGGCGACGCTGAGCACCAGCGGGACCGAGTAGTCCCGCACCCCGCACGCCCGCAGGTCCAGCAGCGCCCGCCCGGTGCGCTGCAACCGGACCTGCCGGACGACGAACACCACGACCAGCGCGGTGCCGAGCACGATCCACGGCCACGCCGGGCCCGAACCCGTGGAGTCCGATGTGGACGGATCGGTGGCGGCGGAGGCGGTCAGCCCGTACACGAGCGTGGAGAACGCGACGGCGGCCAGCAGCACCGAGACCACGTCCAGCCGCACCCGCGACGTGGTGTTCGCGATGTGCAGCGAGCGCAGCCCCGCGCCGAGCGCCAACAGCCCGATCGGCAGCACGAGCCAGAACATCCACCGCCAGCCCAGTGCGGACAGCACGATCCCGGCCGCGGCGGGTCCGACGGCGGGCGCCACGGCGAGCACGATCGACGTCGTGCCCATCACCTGGCCGCGGCGCGAGGTGGGGACGATCGCGAGGATGCTGGTCATCAGCAGCGGTACCATGATCGCCGTCCCGGAGGCCTGCACGACCCGGCCCGCGAGCAGCGGCGCGAACCCGGGCGCTCCGCCGCACAGCGCCGTCCCGGCGCTGAACAGGCCCATCGCCGCCGCGAAGGCCTGGCGGACGGTGCAGCGCTGCAGCAGGTACCCGGTGGTCGGCACGACCACCGCCATGGTGAGCAGGAAGCCGCTGGAGAGCCACTGCGCCGTGGCGATGCCGATGCGCAGGTCCGCGACCAGCGACGGCAGCCCCACGGCCATCACGGTCTCGTTCAGCACCATCACGAACGCCGAGCCGACCAGCAGTGCCAGTCCGAGCGCCGCCCCGTCCGGCAACCGCTCCACCGCCGCGGGATTCCTCCGGGTGACCAACCGAGCCTCCTGCCGCTGGACGACCGGGACGGCCATCGCGGGCCGCCAGGTTCTGGGGTTGCGCGAATTCGGTGGTGTCAGGGGATTCCGGCGCGGACGCGGGCGGACGCGTCGGCGGCCGGGCAGGGCGGCGGGCGCAGGTCCGGGCCGGCGGGGGATCGCGCACCGGGCATCGCACTCCGCCTCCCTCGCGCCGCGGGGCGTCACCGGCAGCGCCCCCGGAACCGGAACGATACGCAACTCGCCGCGGCCTGTGCAGAGGTTTCACCGAGCAGGGCGCGGCCGTGGTAGAACGATCGCTTTACAACGGTAGAGCGATCCTTCTACCATCGCCGCGTGGCCGATACCAAGCAGCGGATCGCGGGCGAGCTGGAGCGCAGCTTCGCGGAGAACGGCTTCGCCGAGCAGGGCGTGGAAGCCCTACGCGCGGAGGCCGACGTCTCGCTCCGCACTCTGTACAAGTACTTCCCGAGCCGCGAGGCGATGATCGTCGGCGCGCTGGAGCACCGGGATCGGGTGTACTTCGACTGGCTCGACGGCGGACCGGAGTCCGGCGTCGACCACGTGCTGCACCTGCTGGTCCGGCTCGGCGACTGGCTCGCCGAGGTCGCGAACACCGGTTGCCTGTTCATGAACGCCCTCGCCGAGCACCCGGACAGCGCGCCGATCGCCGCGGCCGTCCGGGAGCACAAGGACAAGCTCGCCGACGAGTTCCGCATCCGCCTGGAGCACGTCGCGCCGGACCAGGACACCGCCCACCTGGCCGAAACCCTGTTCCTGCTGCACGAGGGCATGACGCAGTCGGCCCGGTTGCAGGGCCGGGAGCGGGCCTGCGCGGCCGCGCTGCGCGCCGCCCGGGCCGCCCTGTCGGCCGAGAACGTCCGCTAGCACCGCGACATCGGATCGGAGTTTCCGCGTGGAGATCCGCGAAGTGCACGTCTACACCCACGACCTGCCGGTGCGGAACCCGCCGCGGGTCATGTCCAGCGGCACGGTGTGGTCGTTGGAGACCACGCTGGTGCGCCTCGTCGCCGAGGACGGCACCGAGGGGTGGGGCGAGACCTGCCCCGTCGGGCCCACCTACGCGGAGGCGCACGCCGCCGGGGCCCGCGCCGCGCTGGCGCAGCTCGCTCCCGGGCTGGTCGGGGCGGAGCCGTGGCCGGTGGCGCTGCACCGCACGATGGACGGCCTGCTCACCGGGCACCACTACGCGAAGGCGGCCGTGGACATCGCCGCGCACGACCTGATCGGGAAGCGGCTCGGCGTGCGGGTGGCCGAACTCCTGGGCGGGGGAGCGGTGGCTCGGGTGCCCACCTACTACTCGGCGGGCGTCGGCGATCCGGACGAGGTCGCCCGGATCGCGGCCGAGCGGGTCGCCGAGGGCTATCCGCGGCTGCAGGTGAAGCTCGGCGGCCGTCCCGTCGAGGTCGACATCGAAGCGGTGCGCAAGGTCTGGGAGGTCGTCCGCGGTTCGGGCGTGCGCCTGGCGGCCGACGGCAACCGGGGATGGAACACGCGCGACGTGCTGCGGCTCAGCCGCGAGTGCGCCGACGTCCCGCTCGTGCTGGAGCAGCCCTGCGACACCGTCGAAGAGCTGGCCCGCATCCGCCCGCAGGTGCAGCACCCGATCTACTTGGACGAGTCCGGTGTCAGCCTGAACGCCGCGATCTCCGCGGCCGGGACCGGGCTGGTGGACGGATTCGGGATGAAGGTGACCCGCATCGGCGGCCTCGCGCCGATGCGCGCGTTCCGCGACCTGTGCGCGGCGCGGCACCTGCCGCACAGCAGCGACGACGCGTGGGGCGGTGACGTGATCGCCGCCGCCTGCGTGCAGCTGGGCGCGACCGTCCGGCCGGACCTGAACGAGGGCGCGTGGATCGCGGCGCCCTACATCGACGGCCACTACGACCCGGCGGGCGGCATCCGCATCGACGACGGGCACATCGCGCTGCCCGAAGGGCCCGGGCTCGGCGTCACGCCGGACCGCGACCTCTTCGGCGATCCGGTCGCGAGCTTCTGAACCGCTGATCCCGCTCCTGCCGCATCGGGGCGGGGTGGCCGTCAGCTGCTTCCTCGCCGCGGAATCCTCCGCCGCGGGAGGGAACGCCGTCCGCACTAGGAACCAGCCGTGAACCTGCGGGTGGTCGGGCTGCGCGCGTGGTTCCCGTCAGCCGCGTCGCCGCTGGCGGGTGGAGGGATCGAGTCCGCTGCCCCGGGTCTCGGGCAGGTGGCGAATCACTAGGAGTGGAACATGAGGTTCTCCGGACGGAACGCGCTCGTGACCGGTGCGGCCGGTGGCATCGGCGCGGTGCTGGTGGAGCGGCTGCGCGCGGAAGGCGCGCGGGTCGCGGTGGCTGACCGGGACGTGAGCGGGATCGAGGCGGACGCCCACCTGCCGGGTGATCTGCTGGACCCGGCCTACGCCGACGGCCTGGCACCGGCGGCGCGGGAGGCGCTGGGCGGGCTGGACGTGCTCGTCAACAACGCGGGCGTCATCACCCGCGGGCCGGTCCCGGACACCTCCGACGCGGACTGGTCGCTGTCGGTCGGGGTGAACGTCGAGGCGCCGTTCCGCCTCTGCCGGGCCGCGATCCCGCTGATGGCGGCCGGTGGCGGCGGCGCGATCGTCAACGTGTCCTCCTGCTGGGGCGGCAAGGCGCCGGGGCCGAACCACGCCCTGTACTGCATGACGAAGGCGGCGATCGCCTCGCTCACCCAGTGCATGGGAATGGACCACGCGGAACAGGGCGTCCGCGTGAACGCGGTGTGCCCTAACGAGGTCAACACCCCGATGCTGCGCAGCGGTTTCGCCCGGCGCGGATTCGACCCGGACACCGCGGTGGCCGAGCTGGGCCGGACGGTGCCGCTCGGGCGGATCGCGGAACCGGCCGACATCGTGGACGTGGCGCTGTTCCTCGCTTCGGACGAAGCCCGCTACGTGTGCGGGGCACTGGTCGAGATCAACGGCGGGAAGGCGGTCGCATGAAGCGCTTCGACGGCAAGGTCGCGCTGGTCACGGGAGGGCGCGCGGGGATCGGCCGCGCCATCGCGCGGCGGCTGCGCGACGAGGGGGCCACCGTGTTCACCGCGCAGCGCGGCGCCGACGAGGAGTTCCGCTCGATCCCCTCGGACCTCGCCGATCCCGCCACTCCGGCGCGGATCGTCGGCGAGGTCGTGGACCGCGCCGGGAGGCTGGACGTCCTGGTGAACAACGCCGGGATGATGCAGGAATCGGCGGTGGAGGCGATGTCGCTCGACGACTGGCAGCGCAACCTCACCGTGAACCTGACCGCCCCGTTCCTGCTGATCAAGGAGGCGTTGCCGCACCTGCGCGCGACGCGGGGGAACATCGTCAACGTCGGGTCCGTCGAAGGACTCGGCGCGAACCCCGGGCACGCGGCCTACTGCGCGACGAAGGCCGGGCTGCACGGGCTGACCCGGGCGGTCGCGGTCGACCACGGGCCGGAGGGCATCCGGTGCAACGCGGTCGCGCCGGGCTGGATCGACACCGACCTCAACCTCGAATTCATCGACGCCACACCGGATCCGGCGGCCTTCCGCCGCGACATCGGCCGCATCCACCCGGTCGGCCGCACCGGCGCGCCGGAGGAGGTGGCCGCGCTGGTCGCCTTCCTCGCCGCGGAGGAGGCCGGGTTCATCACCGGCAACGCGTACGCGGTGGACGGGGGACGGATGGCGAAGCTGAGCCTGCCGTGAGGTGGCGCGGCGCCCGGGGGGGCCCCGGGGGGGGGGGCCGCGGGGGGGGGCGCCCGGGGGGACTAGGTGGAGCGTTTTTGCCGCTGCCCGGGGGACCCCCCGGGGCACCAGGTGTGGCGGGCCGCGCCCGACGTTGATGTGCCCGGCCCCCACGACCTGCATGAACT
>NZ_JAIUKC010000002.1:70731-113815 GCF_020177435.1 Saccharopolyspora sp. 7B
CCGCCCCGCCCCGGGCCCGGGGGGGGGGGGGGGCGGGGGCCCCCGGGCCCCCCCCGGGGGGGGGGCCCCCCGGGGGGCCCCCGGGCCCCGGGCCCCCCCCCCGCGGAGGCTCGCGCCGTCGGGGGTGCGACCTACGGTGGGAGCCGTGACGCCCCACGAGTTGAAGGCCGCATGCCTGGCCATGCCCGGCGCGCGGGAGGAGTTCCCGTTCGACGAGCGCAACAGCGTGTTCAAGGTCGCCGGGAAGCTCTTCGCGATCAGCCGCCTGGACGCCGAACCGCTGCGGGTCAGCCTCAAGTGCGAGCCGGACCTGGCGGTGCACCTGCGCACCAGCCACCCGGACGCGGTGCTGCCCGGCTACCACCTGAACAAGCGGCACTGGAACACCGTCGTCGTCAACGCCACCGTCCCGGACCAGCACGTCCGCGACCTGGTCGAGGACTCCTACGACCTGGTCGTCGCGGGTCTGCCGCGGCGGGAGCGGGAGAAGCTGCGCTGGTCGGCGTTGCGCCACGGCTGACGCCCGGCCACTGCCCGCGCCGGGTCCCGTGCCGTCCTCGCCGCGGGGGAACCGGCCGACCGGCTTCGGTGCTCAGAGATGGCGGGGGCTCGCGGCGGCCCACGCGGTGACCAGCTGCACGGCTTGCAAGCCGAGGAGCACGAGCAGCGGTGCGGTCCAGCCGCCGCTGAGGTCGTGCACGGTGCCGAGCGCGGTGGGGCCGAAGGCCGCCAGCAGGTAGCCGAAGGACTGGGCCATGCCGGACAGCGCCGCGGCCTGCCCGTGGTGGCGGGTGCGGAGCCCGAACACCGACAGCGAGAACACGATCATCCCGCCGCCGGCGAGGCCGAGCAGCACGCTCCACAGCAGCGCCAGCGCCGGGACGAGCACCATGCCGCCGAGGCCGACGACGTTGATCAGCACGAGCCCGACGATCAGGCCCCGCTGGTCGCGCGCCCACCGGTGGATGATGGCGGCGGTGGCGAGGTTCCCGGCGATGCCGAAGAACTGCAGGACGCTCAGGTGCAGGCCCGCGGTCGCCGGCGCGGTGCCGTGCGCGGCTTCGACCTCCGGCCACCAGGTGATGATGCAGTAGTACAGCGCGCTCTGGGTGCCCATCGACACGGTGATCATCCAGGCGAGGCCGGACTTCCACGGTGAACGGTACTGCTCGGGATGCGCGTCGAGGGCCGCGGCGACCTCGTGCCGGGGACGGGTGGAGCGGCGCAGTTGCGGGCTGAACACGGCGAAGCCGATCAGCGCGAGGCCCGCCCAGATCCCGAACGAGACGCGCCAGCCGGAGTCCGAGACCCCGGCGAGCGGCACGGCGACCCCGGACGCGAGCGCCGCGAACGCGGACTGCGTCGCCGAGTAGGCCCCGGTGACCCGTCCGCCGTCCTGCGGGAAGTCCCGCTTGATCAACGCGGGCAGCAGCACGTTGATGAGCGCGATGGCGAAGCCGAGGGCCAGCGTGCCGATCCACAGCGCGGGCTGCCACGGCGCGGAGCGGACGACGATGCCGACGGCGAGGATCGCCAGCGCCCCGCCGAGGGTGCGTTCGAGACCGAACCGGGCCGCCAGCGGCGGAGCGACGGGGGAGAACAGCGCGAAGCACAGCAGCGGCAGGCTCACCAGCGCGGACGCGACCGCGGAGGACAGGCCCAGGTCGGCGCGCACGTCCCCGACCAGCGGGCCGACGACGGTGAGACCGGCGCGCAGGTTCGCGCCGGTCAGCAGGATCCCGACCAGCACCAGGCCGGTCCGAAGTGGACGGTTCGTGGTGTCGCCGGTCGGTGCCGGGTGGGTCGTGCTGGTGGAGTTCACTTCGGCAGCCTTCGTCGAGCGTGGTTCTCGGTGAGCGCGCGAGCGGTGCGCGGTGATCGTCGCGGGTGCGGCCGGATCGGTGGTCCTCGCGCGGTGGCGCGGGCCTCGACGTCCGGCCGGTCGGCACGGGCGGAAGCGCCCGGCGTCAGCGGTGTTCCCCGCTCGGCGGGCCGAGCGACGGTCACCGGCAAATGTATGACAGCTGCACGAGCGTGCCAAGTTGACGTGCGTCACCCGTCGTCGGTGCCGCCGTCCTCCGCGCGCACGAAGGCCTCCCGCGCGTGCTGCAGCAGGCGGGTCGCCGCGTCGGCCGCCGCGTCCGGGTCCCGCTGCCGCAGCGCGCTCATCAACGCGTGGTGCTCGTCCTCGTCCTCCCACTCGCCGACGAGGAACCGCCGCCGCGCGCGCTCGGACAGCTCGCCGGGGGAGTACGTCGAAGCCCGGTCCACCCCGCGGTACATGTCGAGCAGCAGCGGGTTGCCGGAGGCGGCCACCAGGGCGTCGTGGAACCGGATGTCCCGCTCCAGGCGACCTCTCAAGTCGGTCGCCCCGTCCCGGTCGGCCAGCAGGACCGCCAGCTCGCCGAGCTCGTCGTCGGTGGCGCGGGCCGCGGCGAGCCGGGCGGCGTAGATCTCCAGCGCTTCGCGGACCTCGAAGACGGAGTCGACCGCGCGCGGCGAGATCTGCCGCCGCAGCACCGCGTCGAGCTCGCTGGCGGACCGCACGTAGGTGCCGTCGCCGGGCCGGGCTTCGAGCAGTCCGGCGTGGATCAGGCCGCGCAGCGCCTCGCGCACCGTGGCGCGGCTCGCTCCGAACGCCGCCACCAGGTCGTGTTCGCCCGGCAGCTTCGTGCCGACCGCCCACTCGCCCGAGGTGATCCGCTTCCGCACCTGGTCACCGATCTGCACCGACATCGGGACGTGACGCGTGGCGGGGCGGAACGACATCCCGCAACTGTAGGCCACCTGCTGCGACGGGCCCGGCCGAGAGGCCGCCGCGAACGGGAAAACCGTGGATTTCCCGATCATCCGGGTGCGGTGATCGCTGCGAGGATGGGTCGGCCACCGTCGATCTCCGGATCGACCGACTTCCGGGGAGCCGACCAGTGGAGATGTCCGCGTGATCGCCAGAGTCCTCGTCGCCGTGCTGGCAGCCTCGCTGCTGGTGCCCGCCACCGCGGCCGCGTCCGAGCGGGCCGACGCCTCCTGGACGGGGCCGCTGCACACCGAGGGCAGCCGCATCGTCGACGCCGACGGCAACGACTTCCAGCTGAAGTCCGGGAACTGGCACGGCGCCAGCGGCACCTGGAACGGCAGCGGGGACGTCGACGACCCCGCGAACCACCACGACGGCGAGCACTCCCACGGCATCCCGCTCGGCCTGGACCGCGCCTCGATGGACGACATCGTCGGCAGCTTCCACGAGCTCGGCATCAACAGCATCCGGCTGCCGTTCTCCAACGACATGATCGACGACGAGGCCACCGTGCCCGACGAGGCGGTCACCGCGAACCCGGAGCTGCGCGGCAAGACGCGGCTGGAGATCTACGACGCGGCCGTGCGCGCGCTGACCGGCAGCGGGCTCGCCGTGATCCTCAACAACCACACCGGCACCTCCCGCTGGTGCTGCGGCGTCGACGGCAACGAGCGGTGGAACAGCAGCCAGAGCGACCAGGAGTGGGAGGACGACTGGGCGTTCATGGCCGCGCGCTACGCCGACAACGAGCGGGTGGTCGGCGCCGACCTCTACAACGAGGTGCGCCGGGACGTCTTCGACGACCCGAACTGGGGTCTCGGCGACGAGCACGACTGGTTCGCCGCCTCGCAGCGCGCCGGGGACCGGATCCTCAACGAGGCCAACCCGAACCTGCTCATCATCATCGAGGGCATCAACTGGACCGGGCTCCCGGTGGAAGGCCTGCCGCACGAACGGCCCACCCTGGAACCGGTGCGCGAACTGCCGCAGCAGCTGGTGAAGCCGGACAAGCTCGTCTACTCGGCGCACTTCTACGGCTACACCGGGCCGAACCACAGCGGCGCCACCGGCACCGGCGAGACGCACGACCCGCGCTACCAGGACATGTCGCGCGAGGAGCTCTACGACGTGCTGCGCAGGCAGGCGTTCTTCGTCACCGAGGACGGCAAGCCCTACACCGCGCCGCTGTGGATCAGCGAGTTCGGAGTCGGTCGCGGTGAGCAGGACGCGAAGGCCCGCGAGTGGTTCGAGAACTTCACCGACTTCCTGGTGGCCGAGCACGCGAACTTCGCCTACTGGCCGCTGGTCGGCTGGCAGGAGGGCGGCGAGTCCGACGGCTGGGGCCTGGTGCAGTGGGATTCGGCCGGTGACCGGATCTCCGTCGACGACGGCGACTGGCGGGCCGATGCCTGGCACCGCCTGACCGCCGACTGAGTTCTTCCTCGCACGTTGGGGTTCGGTTGATCTGTGGTCGGGTGGCGGAACCTCAGCCGCTTTCTCGCTGCGGGATCTTTTTCCCGAGTGGCTCCGCCACGAGGGAAAACGCTGTCCTCGCGAGGAAGCGGCTGAGAACCCGCGGGTGGTGCCGTTGCTCGGGTGGTCGGCGGCTCAGCGGCTTCGCCGCTGATAGGAGAAGGGCAGACCGTCGGGTGGGGTCGTGGGGACGTCGACAGTCCGGGTGGGTCCCGCGCCTCCCCGCGCGGGACCGGCCGGATCATCGTTCCTCGGTGGGGTGCGCGGTCACCTCTCGTCCTTCGTGGACTGCGCGAATCCCGTTGCGGGAGCGGACCGTCCACCGGCCCGCTCGTCCGGTCAGAACGGCTTGAACTCGTGCACGTAGGTGCCAGGGTGGGTGGCGCCGTCCTGGCGCAGCACGCCGAAGTCGTGCGACCACGGGATGTGCAGCGGGTCCTCCTGACCCGGCGGGATGGTGACCAGTTCGGTGGGCCGCCACGCCTCGGGGCTGCGGTCCGGGAGCACCGTCAGCTCCGCGATGCCCCGCTCGCCGGCCGTCAGCAGGTACCCGGGATCCCCGTCGTCCACCCGCGGCACCGAATAGGTGGGCCCGTGCACCGGGTCGTCCGGGCCGGCGAGGTCGACGCCCGGCGCGCCGCGCAGGATGCACTCGTGGTCGGAGGCGTTCGTGTACTCCAGCTGGATGCGCAGCTGCCCGGAGCCGTCGTCGAGGACCCCGCCGAACCTGGCGTCCAGATCACCGGTACCGCAGCGCGGGGTGTCGGCCGATGCGGTGCGCGCCGCATCGGCCCCGGCGGCCGACTGCGCGCCGAGCGCCGACTGGCCCGCCTGGGCACCTGCTCCGCACGCCGTCACCGCCAGCGCCGTGCCCGCCAGCGCCAGCGCCCCCAGGGTGGTCCGCAGCATGTCGTGCTCCTCTCTTCGCGGGAACCCGTGCTCCCGCCCGCTACTAGTGGGACGCCGGGGAGCGCGGCGGGTTGCCCCCGCGTGATCGACGAGCCGCGCGCCGCCCTCGCGGTGCGGACCGAACAGTCGATCGCGGCCCGGCTACCGTGGTGCGCTGACCATGAGCGGAGGGGGAGCGGATGCCGGGACGACGAGTGCTGGTGACCGGGGCGACCGGCGTCGGCAGCACGACCTTGGGACGCGCGCTGGCCGTCGCCTGGGCGGTGCCGCACGCCGACGTCGACGACTACCTGTGGCTGCCCACCTCGCCGCCGTACACCGACAAGCGCCCGGTGGCGGAACGGGTTCCGCTGATGCGGTCGCTGTTCGTGCCCCGGCCCGCGTGGGTCCTGTCGGGCACGCTGCGGGGATGGGGCGACGAGGTGATCGCCGACGTGGACGCCGTCGTGTTCCTCACCGCCGAGACCGACGTCCGGCTCGAACGGCTGCGGCGGCGCGACGTCGTCCGCTACGGCACGGCCGTCGCCGCGGGCGGCAGCCTGGCGGCCGCGCACCACGATTTCCTCTCCTGGGCGGGCGACTACGACGACACCGACGTGCCCGGCCGCCGCAGCGCGGACGAGGCCTGGCTGGCCGGGCTGCACCGCCCCGTCCTGCGGCTGTCCGGCGAACGCCCGCTGGACGACCTGCGCGCGGACGTCCTGGCCTGGCTCGGCGACGTCGACCCGCGCTGACACCTCACCGCTCGTCGTCGAGCGCGGCGGCCTCCTCCGGGGTGGGAGCGGTGCCGCCCAGGTGGGCCGGGAGCCACCAGCGGTCGTCCTCACCGGCGGGACCGTCGGGGTAGCCGGTCTGCAGGTCGTCGAGGATCGCGGACATGTGGGCGCGCAGCTCCTCGCTCAGCACCTCGGGATCGTCGTCCGGGCCGGGGTGGAACGGTTCGCCCGCGTGGATGTGGATCGGGACGTGCCGCTTGGTGAGGGTGCGCGGCCTGCCCTTCGTCCACAGCCGCTGCGTGCCCCACAGCGACATGGGCAGCACCGGGACGCCCGCGTCGGCGGCCATCCGCACCGCGCCGGACTTGATCGGCTTGACGGTGAACGAGCGGCTGATGGTCGCCTCGGGGAACACCCCGACGACCTCGCCCGCGCGCAGCCGCGCGACCGCCTCGTCGTAGGAGGCCCGGCCGGCGGACCGGTCCACCGGGATGTGGTGCATGCCGCGCATGAGCGGACCGGCGATCCCGTGGTCGAAGATCTGCTTCTTCGCCATGAACCGCACCAGCCGCCGGGACGGCTGCGCGCCGAGCCCGCAGAAGATGAAGTCCAGGTAGCTGACGTGGTTGCAGGCGATCACCGCTCCACCGGTGCGCGGGATGTGCTCGGTTCCCGTCACGCGCAGCCGGTTGTCCAGCACGCGGAACATGGTCTTCGCCGCCAGCACTACGGGCGGGTACACGATCTCGGCCATCGCGCCAGGTTACGCAGGCGTAGGTTCGACCCGCGCCCGGCTGCGGCCGCCGTCACACCCGGGCCGGCCGGGCCGGTTCCCGATCGCGCGGGGGCGCGGGCCGGGAGAACGCGTCCTCGGATTCGCTGGCCGAGTTCTCGCGGGCCTCGTGGTTCTTCCGCGGTCGCCACGAGTTCCCGCACTGCCGGAACTTCGCGCGGATCGAGGAATGCTCGGTTTTGTGCCGATTCCTTCGGGTAATTGCCGGGAGCAATGTTCTTCTTAGGTATGTCGGTATTTCCCGGCGCGCCCGCGGGTGCCGGGGAGGAGTGAAGTGGATCACTTGTTGGTGTCGGAATCCCTGCTGCACCAACGGAATCGGGAGCCGGAGCACGATGCCGACCGCGGCGGTTCCGTCCACGGAATTTCGCGAATTCGCCCGGATGCCGATGAAGATCATTCGTTCGGGAACCCCGGTCGGAGCAAAAGGAATACCCGGTCGGGTGGGGGCGCGGGGAACGGGTAGCTCGCACCATTGTCGGTTCCTAGCCTCGATTCGGCGGCGCCGGTTGCGGATATCACCGGCGGGTGCCACTTACCCGAACTGACGTCGATGGTCGCGAGGACACGAGGATCCGATGGGCACCGAATCCAGCACCCCGCCGCACGAGGACAAGATCGCGATCATCGGGATCGGCTGCCGGTTACCCGGCGGGGCGAGCACCCCCGGGGCGTTCTGGCGGAACCTGGCCGCGGGCAGGGACTGCCTCACGCCCACACCACCCGATCGCTACGACATCGGCACGCTGCGCAGCGGCGATCCCGCCAAGGCCGGCCGCCTGGTCGGCGGCCGCGGCGGCTACGTCGACGGCTTCGACGAGTTCGACCCCGCCTTCTTCGGCATCAGCCCGCGCGAGGCCGCGCACATGGACCCGCAGCAGCGCAAGCTGCTGGAGGTCACCTGGGAGGCGCTGGAGGACGGCGGCCAGCGCCCGGCCGACCTCGCGGGCACCGACGTCGGCGTCTTCATCGGCGCCTTCACCCTCGACTACAAGATCCTGCAGTTCGGTGACCTGGACTTCGGCACCCTCGCCGCGCACACCGCCACCGGCACGATGATGACGATGGTGTCGAACCGCATCTCGCACTGCTTCGACTTCCGCGGCCCCAGCGTCTCGATCGACACCGCGTGCAGCTCCTCGCTGGTGTCCGCGCACCTGGCCTGCCGCAGCCTGCGCAGCGGGGAGAGCGAGCTCGCGGTGGTCGGCGGCACCTCGCTGCAGCTGGCCCCGCAGTACACGATCAGCGAGACCCGCGGCGGCTTCCTGTCCCCCGAAGGGCTGTCCCGCACCTTCGACGCCGCCGCCGACGGGTACGTGCGCTCCGAAGGCGTGGCCGCGGTGGTGCTCAAGCGGCTCGCCGACGCCGAGCGGGACGGCGACCCGATCTACGCGCTCATCACCGGATCCGGCGTGAACCAGGACGGCCGCACCGGCGGCATCACCGTGCCCGACGGGGACCGGCAGGCGGAACTCGTCGAACGGGTCTGCGCCGAAGCGGGCCTGCTGCCCGGCGACCTGCAGTACGTGGAGGCGCACGGCACCTCGACCGCCGTCGGCGACCCCATCGAGGCGAACGCGCTCGGGCGCGCCCTCGCGCACGGGCACCGGGACGGCGACGAGCGCTACGTGGGTTCGGTGAAGACGAACATCGGGCACACCGAGGCCGCCGCCGGGGTCGTCGGCCTGATCAAGGTGGCGCTGGCGGTGCGCGCGGGCCGGATCCCGCCGCACATCAACCTGAACGAGCTCAACCCGGCGATCGACCTTGCGGCGCTGCCGTACCGGATCCCGCTGGAGCTGACCGGCTGGCCCGCGCACGAGGGCCCCGCCCGCGCCGGGGTCAACTCGTTCGGCTTCGGCGGCACCAACGCGCACGTCCTCGTCGAGGAGGCCCCCGCGCGGGCGCCGGTCGCGGACGAGCCCACGGCCCCGAGCGTGCTGCCGATCAGCGCCCGCGACGAGGACGCGCTGCGGCGGCGCGTCGAGGCGGTCCGCGCCGAGCTGGACGGCGTCGACGAGACCGGGCTGCGCGACCTCGGCTACACCCTCGCGCGGCGCCGCCAGCACCACGCGGCCCGGCTCGACGTCGTGTACTCGTCCGCGGACTCGCTGCGCGAACGGCTGGACGCGCACCTGCGCGGCGAAGCGGACCCCCGGGTGGTCGCCGACCGCTGCCGGGACGGCGGCGCAACGGTGTGGGCGTTCAGCGGCATGGGCCCGCAGTGGTGGGCGATGGGGCGGGAGCTGTTCGAGGCCGAACCGGTGTACCGGGAGGCCGTGGAACGCTGCCACGCCGAGATCCGCGACCTCGCCGGGTGGTCGCTCGTCGACGAACTCCGCGCGCCGCAAGCGGAAACGCGGATGGGGGAGACCTGGCTGGCCCAGCCCGCGAACTTCGCCGTGCAGGTCGGGCTGGCCGCGCTGTGGCGGCACCGCGGGGTGCGCCCGGACGCGATCGTCGGGCACAGCACCGGCGAGATCGCCGCCTTCCACGAAGCCGGGGTGTACTCGCTGCGGGACGCCACCACCATCGCGATCCACCGCAGCAGGCTGCAGCAGCGGCTCACCGGCACCGGGACGATGCTCGCGGTCGCGCTCGACGAGGACGCGGCGCTGGAGCGGCTGCGGGGCCGCGGCGACCGCGTCTCGGTGGCCGCGGTCAACGGCCCGGCCGCGATCACGCTGGCCGGGGACGAGGAGGAGCTGCGCGCGCTCGCCGCCGAACTGGAGGCCGAGCACGTCTTCGCCCGGCAGCTGGACGTCCGGGTGCCGTACCACAGCGCGCGGATGGACCCGATCAAGGACGAGCTGCTGGCCGCGCTGGCCGGGATCCGCCCGCAGGGGGCGCGCGTCCCGCTGCACCTGACCGCGACGGAGGACCGGGCGCGCGGGCCCGAGCTGGACGCCGAGTACTGGTGGCGCAACGTCCGCGAACCCGTCCGCTTCCGCGCCGCCGTCGACCGGCTGATCGCCGATGGGCACCGCACCTTCCTGGAGATCGGCCCGCACCCGGTGCTCGCCCACCCGATCCGGGAATGCCTGGCGGACGCCGGGGCCGAGGGCATCGTGCTGCCGTCGCTCCGGCGCCGCGAGGACGAGGTCGAAGGCATGCTCACCTCGCTCGCCGCGCTGCACGCCAGGGGCGCCGAGGTCGACTGGGCCCCGCTGCACCCGGCCGGGCGGGTCGTCGCGCTGCCGCCGTACCCGTGGGCGCGGGACCGCTACTGGACCGAACCCGACGCGGTCGCGCAGATCCGGCTCGGGCGGGTCGACCACCCGCTGCTCGGCAGGCGCCTGGCCACCGCCGAGCCGGGGTGGGAACTCGCGCTCGACCTCGAACGGTCGCCGTACCTGGCCGACCACCGCATCCAGGGGACCGTCGTGTTCCCCGCCGCCGGGTACGTCGAGATGGCCGCGCAAGCCGTCCGCGCCCTCACCGGCGACGACCGGGTGCTGCTGCGCGACCTGGAGTTCCGCCGGGCGCTGTTCGTCGCCGACGGCGAGGTGGGCAAGGTCCAGCTCGCGCTGTCCGGGGAGGACGCCCGGTTCACCATCGCGACCCCGGGCGGCGACGAGCGGCGCGCGGTGCACGCGAGCGGCTCCGCCGGTATCGGCGGTGACGGGCTCGGCGACGTCCCGGACTGGTCCGCGCTGCGCGGCGCCGACCGGCGCCGCCTGGACCGGGAGTCCTGCTACGCGGCGCTGGACGCGGCCGGCTACCAGTACGGCCCCGCGTTCCGGGCGATCGAGCAGGTGTGGCTCGGCGATGACGAAGCGCTGGCCCGGATCGTGCCCACCGCGCAGGCCCGCGACGCGGCCGAGCACCACGCGCACCCCGTGCTGCTGGACGCCTGCTTCCAGACCTTGCTGGTGCCCGAAGTGCTGCGCGACGGCAGCGGCGGCACCGGGATCCGGCTGCCGCTGTCGCTGGCGGAGCTGCGGCTCGACCCGGTCGGGGACCGGCCGATCTGGGTGCACGCGCGGATCACCGCGCGCGACGGCGGCGAACTCGTCGGGCGGCTCGCGCTGTTCGCCGAGGACGGCACCCCGCTGGGCCGCATCGACGGCTTCCGCGCGGGCGAGGTGGAGCGGGCGGGCTCGCTGGCCCGCCGCACCATCGACAACTGGCTGGTCGAACCGGTGTGGCAGCCGCTGCCTGCGGTGGAAGCGGACGGTGCGAGCGGCCGCTGGCTGGTGCTCGCCGACCGGGGCGGCGTCGGCGCCGCGCTCGCCGCCCCCATCACCGCGGGCGGCGGCAGCTGCCACCTGGTGCGTCCCGGGCCGCGGTACCGGCGCGGGGACGCGGAATCCGAGCTGCGGCCAGGGGACCGCGCCGACCTGGGGCGGTTGCTCGACGAACTCGGCGCGGACGGCCCCGACCACGTGCTGCACCTGTGGAACCTGGATCCGGCGCCGATCGACGCGCTGGGCCGCGCCGAGATCGACGCGCAGGCCGAGCTCGGCGGCTACTCGCTCATCGCGCTCGCCGACGTGCTGCAGCAGCGGCACCGCGCGGCGGAGCTGCACGTGGTGACCAGAGGAGCGCAGGCCGTCGTCCCCGGGGACGTGGTCGCCCCGCTGGGCGCCCCGGCGTGGGGCGTCGGCCGCGTGCTGCGCCAGCAGGAGGCGGTGCGCAACCGCGGCAAGCTGATCGACCTCGACCCGGGCCGCGCCGACTCCGCGGCGGACGCCGCGGACGTGCTGCGCGCCGTCGCCGCGCCCGACGAGGACGAGATCGCGGTGCGCGGCAGCACGTTCCGCACCGCCCGGCTGCGCCCCGCGCAGGACCTGTCGACGCCGCTGCCGCCCGTGCTGCGACCGGACGGCACCTACCTGGTCACCGGCGCGTTCGGCGCCCTCGGCCGGTTGCTGTGCCGCACCCTGGTCAAGCGGGGCGCGCGCCGGCTGGTGCTGATCAGCCGCTCCGGGGTGCCCGAGCGCGTCGAGTGGGGGAACCAACACCCGGACTCCCCGGTGGGCGGCCGCGTCCGCTTCGTCCGCGAACTGGAAGCGTTCGGCGCGCACCCCGAGGTCGTCGGCCTCGACATCACGGACGAGACCGCGCTGACCACCTGGCTCGCCGAGCACCGGCGCGGTGCACCGCAGCCGATCCGCGGGGTGTTCCACCTCGCCGGGAACCTGCGCGACGCGCTGGTGGCCGACCTGGACCGCGAGGCCTACCGCGCGGTGCACGACCCCAAGGTCGTCGGCTCGCTGCTGCTGCACCGGCACCTGCGGGACGAGCCGCTGGAGCACTTCGTGCTGTTCGCCTCGATCGCGTCGCTGCTGACCACCGCGGGGCAGACGAACTACGCGGCGGGCAACGCCTTCCTCGACGCGCTCGCCCACCACCGGCGCGCGCTCGGGCTGCCCGCGCTCAGCATCGACTGGGGTCCGTGGGCCACCGGCATGATCGAGGAGCAGGGCCTCGTCGAGCACTACCGGACCGCGCGCGGCATGAGCTCGCTGACCCCCGAGGCCGGCATGGCGGTGCTGGAGCGGGTCCTCGGGCAGCGCCACGCCCAGCTGGTGGTCGCCACCGTCGTCGACTGGCCCACCTTCCTGTCCTGGTACCCGGTCGCGCCGCCGCTGGTCGCCGAGCTCGCGTCCGCCGCCGATGCCGGGGACGCGGGCGAGACCGCGGGGTTCCTCGACATCTTCCGCGCCGCCGACCCCGCGCTGCGCCACGACCTGCTCACCGAGCGCTTCACGGCGCTGGTCGCCGGTGTGCTGCAGGTGCCGCCGGACTCGGTGGACGGGCAGGACGGGCTCAACGCGCTCGGCCTGGACTCGATGCTCGCGATGGAGCTGCGCGCGCAGATCCAGGCGGAGCTCGGCGTGGCGCTGCCGGTCGTCGCGCTGCTCGGCAACACCCCGGTGCGCGAACTGGTCCAGCAGGTCCACGACGAGCTCGCGGAGTCCGCGGGCGCGGACGCGGGCGCGGTGGCGGCCGTGGAGGTCTTCCGCGACGAGCACCGCTTCCCGCTCACCCAGAACCAGAAGGCGCTGTGGTTCCTCAAGCAGCTGCACCCCGACGGCTTCGCCTACAACATCGGCGGCGCCGTCGAGGTCCGCACCGAACTGGACCCGCGGCTGCTGGCCGAGGCGTTCGGCACCCTGGTGGCCCGGCACTCGAGCCTGCGCGCCAACTTCCTGCTGCACCGCGGCGAACCGGTGCAGGTGATCGCGCCGGAGGCGGTGCCGGACTTCGCGGTCGTCGACGTGCGCGGCCTGCTCTGGGAGGAGGTGCACCGGCGGATCGTCGCGGCCTACCGCGCGCCCTACGACCTCGAACGCGATCCGCTGATCCGGTTCCGCCTGTTCCAGCGCGCGCCCGACCGCTGGGTGCTGGTGAAGGCCGTGCACCACATCATCTCGGACGCGATCTCGACGTTCACCTTCATCGAGGAACTGCTGGCCCTGTACGAAGGACTGCGGCGCGGTGAACCCGTCGAGCTGCCGCCGGTGGCCGCGAGCTACCTGGACTTCCTCAACCGGCAGAACGAGTTCCTGGCCGGGCCCGACGCTCGGCGGATGCTGGAGCACTGGCGCTCCCACCTGCCGGAGCGGATCGAGGTGCTGAACCTGCCGACGGACAAGCCGCGCCCGCTGGTGCAGACGCACAACGGGGCCTCGGAGTTCTTCGCGCTGGACACCGAGCTCAGCGCCCGGGTGCACGAACTGGCGCGGGAGCACAACGTCACCCCGTTCGTGGTGCTGCTCAGCGCCTACTACCTGCTGCTGCACCGGTACTCCGGCCAGGACGACCTCATCGTCGGCAGCCCGGTCACCGGCCGCACCGCGCCCGAGTTCGGCTCGGTGTACGGCTACTTCGTCAACCCGCTGCCGCTGCACGCGCACCTCGGCGGCGACCCGGCGGTGGCCGAGCTGCTGGACCGGGTCCGCACCGCCGTGCTGGGCGGGCTGGACAACCAGGAGTACCCGTTCGTGCTGCTGGTCGAGCAGCTCGGGTTGCAGCACGACCCGAGCCGCTCGGCGGTGTTCCAGGTGATGTTCATCCTGCTGCACCACAAGGTCTCCGCTGAGCAGTACGGCTACCGGCTCGACTACGTGGAGTTGCCCGAGGAGGAGGGCCAGTTCGACCTGACGCTGTCGGTGTACGAGGACGAAGCCGACCAGCGCTTCCACTGCGTGTTCAAGTACAACACCGACCTGTTCCTGCCCGCGACGATGCGACGGCTGGCCGGGCACTACACGGCGCTGCTCGACGCGCTCACCGCGGCACCGCCCGCGCGGCGCATCGCGGAGCTGCCGATGCTCGACGCGGCCGAGCGGGACCGGATCCTCGGCGAGTGGAGCGGCGCGGGCCGCGAACCGGCCGTCGGCGCACCCGTGCACGAGCTGGTGGTCGCCGCCGCCCGCGAGCACCCGGACGCGATCGCGGTCTCGCACCCGGGGACCGACCGGCGGATGAGCTACGCCGAACTGGACGAGCTGTCCGGCCGGCTGGCGCGCGGGCTGCGGGCGCGCGACGTCGGCGAGGGCTCGATCGTGGGGCTGTGCCAGGGGAAGGGCCCGGAGCTGATCGCCTCGGTGCTGGCGGTGCTGCGCGCCGGCGCCGCCTACCTGCCGCTGGACCCGGGGCACCCGCCGGATCGGCTCGCGGCGATGGTGCGGCGGTCCGGGGCGGGCGTGGTGCTCGCCGACGAGCCGATGCGGGCGGTGCTCGGGACGGCGGCGGAGCTGCTGACCCCGGCGGAACTCGCGGCGGAGGGCGCCGGCGAGCCCGCGGGCGCGGAGGTCCGGGTCGCGCTCGACTCGCCCGCCTACGTCTGCTGCACCTCCGGCTCCACCGGCCTGCCGAAGGCGGTGCAGGTCAGCCACCGCAACCTCGCTTCCGCGCAGGCGTCCTGGCAGCGCGAGTACGGCCTCGGCGGGGACGTGCGGGTGCACCTGCAGCTCGCCAGCCCGGCCTTCGACGTGTTCACCGGCGACCTGGTGCGGGCGTTGAGCACCGGCGGCACCCTGGTGCTCGTCGACCGGGACCTGCTGTTCAACACCGCGCTGCTGCACCGGACGATGGTCCGGGAACGGGTGGACTGCGCCGAGTTCGTGCCCGCGGTGGTGCGCGGACTGGTGGAGCACTGCGAATCCCGCGGCGCGCGGCTGGACTTCCTGCGGGTGCTGGTCGTCGGCTCCGACGTGTGGAAGGTCGAGGAGCACCGGCGGCTGCGCGAGCTGTGCGGCCCGGACACCCGGCTGATCAGCTCTTACGGGGTCACCGAGGCCACGGTGGACAGCACCTGCTTCGAAGGGTCCACCGACGGGATGGAACCCGGGCAGCCGGTGCCGATCGGCATGCCGCTGCCGAACACCACCTGCTACGTGCTCGACGAGCACGAGCGGCCGGTGCCCGCGGGCGTCACCGGGGAGCTGTGGCTCGGCGGGGCCGCGGGGGGCACCGGCTACCGGGGCGACCCCGAGCAGACCGCCGCGCGGTTCCGCACCCTGTCCCCGGGCGGGGAGCCGGTGCGCTGCTACCGCACCGGTGACCTGGCGCGCTGGGACGAGCGGGGCGTGCTGCACCTGTTGGGGCGGGCCGATTCGCAGATCAAGGTGCGCGGGCACCGAATCGAGCTCGGTGAGGTCGAAGCGCACCTGGCCGCCTGGCCGCAGCTCAAGCGGGTCGTGGTGGTGGCGCGCCCGGACTCCGGCGGGGAGACCGCGCTGTGCGCCTACTGCGTGCCGGTCGACGGCGCGGAGCTGGACCGGCGCGGCCTGCGCCGCCACCTGGCCGAGCACCTGCCCACGTTCATGATCCCGGCGCACCTGGTGGAACTGCCGGAGCTGCCGCTGACGACGAGCGGCAAGGTCGACCTCGACGAGCTGCCCGCCCCGTCGGCCGCGCGGACCCACGACCACGAACCGACCACGACGCTGTTCGAGGAGCGGATGGCCGCGCACTGGCAGGCCCTGCTCGGCCTGGACCGGGTCGGGCTGCACGACGACTTCTTCGAGCTGGGCGGCAGTTCCATCAAGCTGATCGAGCTGATCCACCACGTGCAGGCCGAGTTCGACATCACCGTCGCGGTCGGCGAGCTGTTCAAGACCACGACGTTGCACGGCATGGCCAAGACCGTCGAGCACGTGATCACCGGGCGGTTGCCGGGATCCCAGCCGTACGTGCGGTTCGGGGAGGGGCGCGGCGATCCGCTGTGCTGCTTCCCGCCGGTCGGCGGGCACGGGCTGGTGTACCGCCAGCTCGCCGGGAGACTCGCCGAGCACGAGCTGATCGGGTTCAACTACCTCAGCGGGGACGACAAGATCGCCCGCTACGCGGACCTGGTCGAGGCGTTCCAGCCGGAGGGCGCCTGCCGGCTGCTGGGCTACTCGCTGGGCGGGAACCTGGCCTTCGAGGTCGCGGGCGAGCTGGAGCGGCGGGGCAGGCGGGTCGCCCGCGTGATCATCGTCGACTCCTACCGGATCTCGGCCCCGTTCGAGGTGGGCGACGAACAGCTCGCCGAGTTCGAGCGGGAGCTAGCCGAACACCTGCGCAGGCACACCGGCACCGACGTGGTCGCCGAGGAGACCCGCGACCAGGCCCGGGAGTACCTGGAGTTCTGCGGCCGCACCCCGAACACCGCGGTGCTGGACGCGCCGATCACGGTGCTCAGCGACCCGCACAACCTCCCGATCCACCTCACCGGTGAGGAGGGCGGCTGGCAGGACCGCTCGCGGCGCGGAGCCGAGGTGCTGCGCGGATCCGGGGCGCACGCGGACATGCTCGACCGCGAGCACGTCGGCGCGAACGCGGACCTGGTGCGCGAGGTCCTCGCCGGGGGTGCCGCCGATGTCGCCTGAGCACCCCGCCGACAGGGCCCCCAGCGTCATCGTCATCGGCGGCGGCATCGCCGGGCTGGCGACCGCCTGCTACGCGCGGATGAGCGGTCTGCGCACCCAGGTGTTCGAGAAGCACGTGCTGCCCGGCGGCTGCTGCACCGCGTGGGGCCGCGACGGCTACATCTTCGACTACTGCATCGAGTGGCTGCCCGGCACCGCGGCCGGCAACGACGCCCACCGCGTGTGGCAGGAGCTCGGAGCATTGGACGGCAAGAGCATCACGAACTTCGAGATGTTCAACCGGGTCGTCGGTGCCGACGGCAGGGAGGTGACCTTCTACAACGACCCGGACCGGTTGCAGCGGCACCTGCTGGAGATCTCGCCGGAGGACGCCCGGCCGATTCGCTCGTTCTGCCGGTACCTGCGCCGGTTCCTGGCCGCGGCGGACTTCCCCCACCTGGTCCCGGGGCCGTTGCAGACGCGGCGGGAGAAGCTGGCGGCCGTGGCCCGGGCGCTGCCCGCCGCGATGCTGTACCGGCGCACCGCGACCGCCGGGATGCCGAGCTTCACCGACGGGCTGCGGGATCCGCTGCTGCGGCGGGCGTTCCCGTTCATCTTCTTCCAGGACCACGGCGGTTTCCCGCTGCTGCCGTACCTGCTCAACATGGCCGCGGCCCACCACGGCAACGCGGGGTTCCCCGAGGGCGGGTCGCTCGGGCTGGCGCGCTCGGTCGAGCGGCGCTACCTCGACCTCGGCGGGGACATCCGCTACCGGGCCAGGGTGGAGCGGATCCTGGTGGAGGGCGGCCGTGCGGTCGGGGTGCAGCTGCGCGACGGGACCCGGCACCACGCCGACCACGTCGTGTCGGCCTGCGACGGGGCGACCACGATCTACCGGATGCTGGAGGGCCGTTACACCGGCCCCGCGGTCGATCGCCTGTACGAGGATCTGCTGCACCGGTCGGAGGAGGTGTACCCGGGAGTCCTGTCGGCGTTCGTCGGCGTGGACGGGGAACTTCCGCCCGGCACGCCGCACAGCACCACCTACCTGCTGTCCGAACAGGACTGCGCGGCGCTGCCCGGGGTGGCGCAGCGCAGCATCGTGGTGCAGTTGCGGTCGAAATACTGGGCGGGGTGCGCTCCGCCCGGCAAGTCCCTGCTGCACTGCACGTACTTCACGGACTTCGCCTCCTGGCGGGAGCTGCGCCGCTCGAACCGGCGGGAGTACCGGGCGCGCAAGGAGCGGGTCGCCACCTTCGTCCGTTCGTTCCTGGAGCGCCGCTACCCGGGTCTCGACGACCGCGTCGAGTCGGTGGACGTGGCCACCCCCGTCACCCAACACCGCTACACCGGCAACTTCGCGGGCAGCATCCTCGCCTGGAAATCCTTCGGGGCGGCCGACGACCTGCTGGCGCAGCTGGTCGACCGGGACCGGATGCGGTTGCCCGGCCTGCGCGGGTTCTCAATGGCCGGGCAGTGGGTCGACGGTGGTGGCCTGATCCGCGCGGCCTCCTCCGGCAGGCACGCCGCGCAGTTCCTCTGCCAGGAGCTCGGGGTGCCGTTCCGCGCGTGGGAGAGCGATCAGCAGGAACCGTGGGACCGCGAGATGCTCGGCGAACTGCCGCTGCTGGACCGGGATCCGACTCGGCACGACAGGAGGGGACCGCGGTGAACCGCGAAACGATGATCATCATCGGTGGTGGGCTGGGCGGGTTGTCCACCGGCTGCTACGCCCAGATGAACGGCTACCGCTCGCGGATCTTCGAGATGCACGAGATCCCCGGCGGCTGCTGCACCGCGTGGGACAAGGGCGACTTCACCTTCGACATCTGCGTGAGCTGGCTGCTCGGCAACGGGCCCGGCAACGAGATGCACCAGATCTGGCTGGAGCTCGGCGCCTTGCAGGGCAAGGAGATGCGGCACTTCGACGTGTTCAACGTGGTGCGCGCGCGGGACGGGCGGGCGGTGTACTTCTACTCCGACCCGGACCGGCTGCAGGCGCACCTCACCGAGCTGTCTCCCGCGGACGCGCGGCTGATCCGGCACTTCTGCAACGGCCTGCGCAAGTTCCGGAAGGCGATCACGGTCTACCCGTTCCTCAAGCCGGTCGGGCTGATGGGCCGGTTCGAGCGCTGGCGGATGCTGGCCTCGTTCCTGCCGTACCTCAACGTCATCCGCACCTCCATCACCACCCTGATGACGGACTACTCGGCGAAGTTCCGGGATCCGCTGCTGCGGGAGGCGTTCAACTTCATCCTCTACGAGAAGCACCCGGCGTTCCCGGTGCTGCCGTTCTACTTCCAGCTCGCCTCGCACGCCAACCGCTCGGCCGGGGTGCCGGAAGGCGGCTCGCAGGGGCTGTCGGACTCCATCGAGCAGCGCTACCACCGGCTCGGCGGCCGGATCACCTACAACGCCAAGGTCGTCGAGGTGCTGGTGGAGGACGACCGCGCGGTCGGGGTGCGGCTCAGCGACGGCAGCGAACACCGCGCCGACATCATCGTGTCCGCCTGCGACGGGCGCACCACCACGATGGAACTGCTCGGCGGCCGGTACCTCTCCGACGACCACCGGCGGCTCTACGAGAAGACCATCGACGAGCCCGGCATGATCTTCCCTGGGTACTTCGCGCTGTTCCTCGGGCTGGACCGGCCGTTCCCCGAAGTCGATCCCTGCACCACACACCTGCTCGACGAGGACGTGGCGTCGAAGCTGATCGGGCTGCGCCACCCGAGCATCAACGTGCAGTTCCGCAGCGAGCACTACCCGGAGCTGGCCCCGCCGGGCGGCGCGGTCGTGTACGCCACCTACTTCTGCGACATCGAACCGTGGCGGGCGCTGAGCACCGGGCCGGAACAACGGACCCGGGTCCGGCACGGCACCGAGGTGCACACCCTCCCGGTGCGCCGCGGCACCGCCTACTACGCGGCGAAGCGCCAGGTGAAGGACGCGCTGGTCGACCACCTCGACACCTGCCACCCCGGGCTGCGGGACGCCGTGGTCACCCGCGACATCTCCACCCCGCTCACCCAGGTCCGCTACACCGGCAACTACGACGGCACCGTCCTCGGCTGGCAGCCGTTCGTGGACGGGGGCGAGGACATGGAGGAGGCGATCAAGAAGCACGGGCCGCGGCTGCCCGGGCTGGCGAACTTCTACCTGTCCGGGGTGTGGGCCACGACCGGCGGCCTCATCCGGGCCGTCGGCGCGGGCAGGCAGGTCATGCACTTCGTGTGCCGCGACGACGCCAAGGAGTTCACCGCGCACATCGACGAATCCGCACCACCGCCCACCCACCGGGTCATCCCGGTAGGACCGGACGTCCCCCGGCAGGCCGCGGCGGCCGAGCCGGCCCCGAAGCGAGGAGCCTGAGGTGAAGATCGAGAAATGGGTCATCCGCGAGCACGCGGAGGGCGTGCCCGCGGTCGACCGGATGTACGAGAAGGTGGTCGAGGACGTCGAGGTCCGGCTCCGGCCGGAGGAGATGCTGCTGCGCGTCCGGTACGTCTCCCTCGACCCGTACTTGCACGGGATCACGCTGAACCTGCCGCTCGGGGAGACGGCGGGCGGCGACTCGGTCATGGAGGTCCTGGAGGCCGGGCCCCGCGCCCGCTTCCAGCCGGGCGAGCTGGTGCAGGGCTGGGGCGGCTGGCGCAGCCACGTCATCAGCACCGGGGCCGGCGGCACGGTGTTCCGGAGCGCCTTCCCGCTGCAGGTGCCCGGCTTCCGCAGGCTCGACCAGGCCCACCACGACGAGGCGCTGCCGCTGTCGAGCGCGCTCGGCGTCTTCGGCGGACCCGGCATGGCCGCCTGGGGGACGGTGACGAAGTTCCTCGACGTGCGGCCCGGCGACACGGTGCTCGTCAGCGGTGCCTCCGGTGGTGTGGGCGCGCTCGTCGGCCAGCTCGCCGGGCTCGCCGGGGCGCGGGTGGTGGGCACGACCACCTCGCCGGAGAAGGTGCCGTACCTGCGAGGGCTCGGCTTCGACGAGGTCGTGGTCTACCGGGACGGCACCCCCGCCGAACAGGTCCGCGTCGAGCTCGCCACCGCCGCGCCGGACGGCATCGACCGGTACTTCGACAACCTCGGCGGCGCGATCACCGACGCCGCGTTCACCCTGCTCACCGTCGGCAGCCGGGTGGCGATCTGCTGGCAGTGGGCGCACCAGGTCGGTGGCGAGGAGACCGGACCGCGGCTGCTGCCGCTGCTGATGTACCCGCGCACCACGGTCCGGGGCATCTACTCGCTGGAATGGCACACCGAGCAGGAGTGGGCCGCGCTGCGCGCCGACCTCGGCCCGCTCGTCCGCAGTGGGCGGCTCCGCCACGACCAGACCACGTACCACGGGATCGACGCGATCCCGGACGCCTACGACAGCCTGTACCGCGGTAGCGCGGGCAACCGGGGAAAGGTGCTGGTGGAACTGTGAACAGCGTGGAGGACGTCCCGCGACCGGGCTCGGCCGGGAACCCGCGGAGCTACCCGTTCGACCAACCGGACCGGCTGGGGGTCCACCCGTCCTACGCGGAGCTGCGGCGCGACGACCCGGTGTCGCGGGTGCAGCTCGCCTACGGCGAACCGGCCTGGCTGGCCACCCGCTACGCGGACGTGAAGTTCGTGCTCAGCGACCCGCGGTTCAGCCGGGCGCTCGCGTTCGACCGGGACGAGCCCAGCACCCGGCCGAAGGGCGCCATCGGCCGCCACATCCGCAGCCTGCAGTACCTGGATCCACCGGAGCACACCCGCATCCGCAAGATCCTCAGCCACGCCTTCACGGTGCGCGGCATCGAGAAGCTGCGCCCCGGGGTGCAGCGGCTCGCCGACGAGCTCGTCGACGGCATGCTGGAACGCGGTCGCACCGCCGACCTCGCGGAGGACTTCGCGCGGCCGTTCCCGGCGGGCGTGATATGCGAGCTGCTGGGCGTGCCGTACGCGGACCGGCACGACTTCCAGACCTGGTCGGACGCGTTCATGTCCGTCGGCAGGCTGTCCCCGGAGCAGATCCGGTCCTACGCCACGCAGCTGCGCGAGTACATGGGCAGGCTCATCGTGCAGCGCCGCGAGGCGCCGAAGGACGACCTGATGAGCATCCTCGTCACCGCCCGCGACGTGGACGGCAGGCTCAACGACGACGAGCTGCTGTCCCTGGCGGTGGCGATCCTCGTCGGCGGGCACGAGACGACGGCCTCGCAGATCTCCAGCTTCACGTACGCCCTGCTCGCCCGGCCCGAGCTGCCGGCCCGGCTGGTCGCGGACCCGGAACTGGTGGCGCCGACCGTGGAGGAGCTGCTGCGCTACGTCCCGCTGTTCTCGATGGCGGCGTTCCCGCGCTACGCCACCGAGGACGTCGAGGTGGGCGGGGTGCTGGTGCGCGCGGGCGAACCGGTGCTGGTGAGCCTGGTCTCGGCGAACCGGGACGAGTCGGTGTACCACGACCCCGACGTGCTGGACGTGACGCGGAAGGAGTCCGCGCACGTCGGTTTCGGCTACGGCGCGCACTTCTGCGTCGGGGCGCAGCTGGCCCGGGTGGAGTTGCAGATCGCGTTGCGCACCTTGCTGCGGCGCCTGCCGGGATTGCGGTTCGCCACCTCCGAGCAGGACGTGGAGTGGAAGCGGGGGCTGTTCACCCGCGGCCCGCTGCGGCTGCCGATCGCCTGGGACGGGGCCTGACCGCCCGCCGGACCGGGGCGGGCGGCCCGCCCCTGATCACCACGTCACCGGGAGGCGGTGCACGCCGTAGTTGACCGAGGCCTCGCGCAGCGGGACCTCGGCGGCGGGCACCGCCAACCGCAGTCCGGGGAACCGCCGCAGCAGCCCGGAGAACCCGAGCCGCAGCTCCACCCGGGCGAGCTGCGCGCCCAAGCAGTGGTGAATGCCGTGCCCGAACGCGAGGTGCCCGGTGGCCGGCCGGCCGAGGTCCAGCCGGTCGGGTTCCGGGAACCGCTCCGGGTCCCGGTTGGCCGCCGACAGCGACACCGTGATCGGTTCGCCTTCGCGGATGGTGCTGCCGCGCAGGTCGACGTCCTCCAGTGCGGTGCGGGTGGCGCCGAACTGGTTGATCGTCAGGTACCGCAGCAGTTCCTCCACCGCGGTGTCGATCATCGCCGGGTCCGCGCGCAGCGCCGCGAGCTGCTCGGGGTGCGCGAGCAGGGCGTAGGTGCCGAGGCCGAGCATGTTCGCCGTCGTGTCGTCGCCGCCGGTGATGAGCATCGAGCACATCGTGGCGATCTCCTCGTCGGAGAGGTCTTCGTCGGCGAGCAGCGCGCTCACCAGGTCGTCACCGGGGGCGGCGCGCTTGGCGCGCACCTGCTCGTGCAGCTCGGTCCACAGCCGTCCCCACGCTCGCCCGGTGCTCTCCGCGTCGTTCTCCAGCGCCAGCATCGATTCGGTGGCGGCGCGCACCGAGGTCCGGTCCAGCCGCGCGCCGAGCAGCGTGCCGATCACCTCGAACGCGACGGGGCTCGCGAAGACCTCGACCAGGTCGACGGGCCCGCCCGCGGCCTCCACCGCGTCGAGCCGCCGCTCGACGACGTCGGCGACCAGCGGCTCCAGCCGCTGCACCCGGCGCGGGGCGAACGCGGCGGCAAGCTTGCGCCGGTACCACGCGTGCTCGGCGGCGGGCAGCACGCTGAACAGGCCCGGCGGCACCTCGTCGAAGGTGTCCTCGCCGTCGGCGGGGCCGCGCATCACGTCGAGGCTGGAGCTGAAGCGGTGGTCGACGAGCACCTCGCGGGCCAGTTCGTGGCTGGTCACCAGCCAGCCGAGCCTGCCGTCGGAGTGGTGCAGCCGCGCCAGCGGTTGCGCCGCGCGCAGTTCCCGCAGCCCGTCGTGCGGATCGAAGGGGCGGCTGCGGGTCGTGGGGTGGCGCACCGGCGTGCCGGTCATGGCGGGCTCCTCGTCGGGGTCGGAGAGGGCAGACGATCTCCATGCTTCCGGGACGGTGGTGCGAAGTCAGGGATCTCCACCCGTCCGTGCGGCGGACGAAACCCGTTCAGCGCAACGCTTTCCGCTGCCGGGTTTCGCGTGCCGGACCACCGCCGGGGCGCGGCAGGAGGGCGGGGCCCGGGCGCCGAGCGGCGGGCGCGCCGACGCCACCCCGGGCGGGGGGGGGGGCCCCGCCCCCCCCCGGGCCGCCCCCCCCCCCCCCCCCCCCCCCCGCCCCGCCCCCGGCCCCCCCCCCCCCCCCCCCGCCCGCCCCGGCCAGCCGGCGGGTTGGGGGGGGCGGCCCCCCCGCGGGGGGGGGGCGGGGGGGGGGGCCCGGGGCGCGGGGGGGGGGGGGGCCCCCCCCCCCCCGGGGGGGGCCCCCGCCCCCCCCCGCGACGGGCTCCGCCCCCGGAGGACCGGTCAGCCGCGGACCGGCCACCCGCGGACCGGCCACCCGCGGACCGGCCACCCGCGGACCGGCCACCCGCGGACAGGTTCGGAACGAATTTCGCCGATCACCTGGTGGGATCCGGCGCGTCCGAGGTGACCGGGCCGGGCCGGTCGCTCTGCGGGTTTCCGCGCGATCGGGCGCGAGGTTCGGGAGCATGGCCCGCCGAAACCGGCTCCGGTGCAGGATTCCCGCGTTGACCGGGTGCCGCTCGCTGTCTAGCGTTCCGCCGCATGAATCCAGGGCACCGCGCCGAGCCGGTCGACGAGGTGGATCGCCGCATCATCGCCGCGCTCCAGCTCAACGGCCGCGCGCCGTGGAGCGCCATCGCGCGCTGGGCCGGGGCGAGCGAGACCACCGTGCAGCGCCGGTTCACCGCGCTGCTCGAACGCGGGCTGGTGCGGGTCGTCGGTGTCATCGACCTGGACCGCACCGCCGCGGGTTCCTCCATGCTGGTGCGGATCCAGGCGAAACCGGGCAAGGGGTGGGAACTGGCGGAGCTGCTGGCCGCCCACCCCGAAGCCCGGTTCCTCGCCGTGGTCACCGGCACCGCCGACCTGATCGTCGACTTCGTCGCCCACGACAACGACCAGCTGCTGCGGTTGCTGTTCACCGACCTGCCCGGGGCGGGGCTCATCGCGGGCACCGAGAGCGTCGCGGTGATCCGCACCTTCACCACGGCCCCCGCCTGGGACACCGGGCTGCTGCCCGACGAAGCGGCGGACGACCTCCGGCGGTCGCCGACCCCGGCCTACGAACGCGCGGACTGGGGCCGGCCGCCGCGCGCGATGGGGGAGCTCGAACGCTCGGTCGCCGAGGAGCTGGCCCGCGACGGGCGGCTCCCGATCAGCGTGCTCGCCCGGCGCCTCGGTTGCAGCGAATCCGGTGCGGCGCGGGCGCTGGACCGGCTGCTGAACTCGCACAGCGTCCAGTTCCGCACGCTGGTCGAACCCGGGGTCCTGGGCTACGGCGTGGAGTTCATGCTGTGGCTCTCGATCCACCCGGGACGGCTCGACGCCGCCGGGCGGCAGCTCGCCGCCCATCCCGGCACGAAGTTCCTCGCCGCCGCGACCGGCCGGTTCAACCTGGTGGGGCAGATGGTGCTGCCCGCCAAGGCGGACCTCTTCCGCTACACCGACGAGGTCATCGGCACCTTGCCGGGGCTGCACGCCTCGGACATCACGCTGCACCTGGCCACCCTCAAGCGGGCCTGGACCCCGGTGGGCGGCTTCGAACGACCCCGAGCTTGAGGGAGGACCCGTGTCCGCAACCGAACCGGCTCCGGCGTGGCAGTGGCCGGAGCACACCTGGCGGGGCCACGTCGAGGCGGTGCGCGCCGGGCGGCGGCTCGTCCCGCGGCGGTGGCCGGGCGACGCGCGCGTCGCGGTGGCGCTGTCCTTCGACTCCGATCACGAGACGATCCCGTTGCGGGACGCGGAGACCAGCCCCGGCCGGCTCGCGCAGGGCGAGTACGGATCGCGCGTCGGGGCCGGTCGGGTCCTGGAGGTGCTGGCCGATTTCGGCGCACCGGCGACGTTCTTCATGCCCGGCGTGTCCGCGCTGCTGCACCCCGGCGAAGCGAAGGACTACGCGGCGGCCGGGCACGAGATCGGGGTGCACGGCTGGATCCACGAGCGCAACACCCTGCTGGGCAAGGAGGACGAGAAGGCGCTGAACGTCCGGGCGATCGACGTCCTCGCCGAGCTCACCGGCGTCCGGCCCGTCGGGATCCGCACCCCGTCCTGGGACTTCAGCGAGTCCACGTTGGACGTCATCCGCGAGCTCGGGTTCGAGTACGACTCGTCGCTGATGGCCGACGACGAACCGTACGAGATCGTGGCGAACGGCGCGGCGACCGGGCTCGTGGAGATCCCGGTCGACTGGATCCGGGACGACGCCCCGTACTTCACCATGGACCGCTACGGCTCTGTTCGCCCGCACACCCGCCCGCGGGACGTGCTGGAGATCTGGACCGACGAGTTCGACGCGGCCCACCGCACCGGCGGCGTGTTCCAGCTGACGATGCACCCGCACGTCATCGGCCACCGCTCGCGGCTGGTGGTGCTGCGGGAACTGCTCGACCACATCGGGGCGCACCACGACGTCTGGTTCGCCACTCACGCCGAGCTCGCGGCCACCGCGCGCGCAGAGCTCGGGCGGCTCGATCCCCTTGGAGCGACACCATGATCGGCTCGGCAGCGGTCGCCACCGCGAAGACCACCCCCGCCCAGCGCAAGGCGATCGTCGCGGGCACCATCGGCAACACCGTCGAATGGGTCGACTGGGCGCTGTACTCCGTGTTCGCCAAGATCATCGCGGTGGAGTTCTTCCCCGCGGGCGACGAGACCGTGGCGCTGCTGTCCACGCTGGCGGTGTTCGCGATCGGCTTCGTGATGCGCCCGATCGGGGCCGCGGTGCTCGGCGCCTACGCCGACCGGCAGGGGCGCAAGAAGGGCCTCGCGCTCACCATCGGGCTGATGGCGGGGGCGTCGTTCCTGATCGCGCTCACCCCGACCTACGCGGCCGTGGGCCTGCTCGCGCCGGTGGTGCTGCTGCTCGCCCGGCTGCTGCAGGGCTTCGCCGCGGGCGGCGAATTCGGTTCCTCCGCGGCGTTCCTGGTGGAGTCCGCGGGAGCCGGGCGGCGGGCGTTCGCCGGTTCCTGGCAACAGGTCTCGGTCGCCGGGGGCGTGCTGATCGCGTCCCTGATCGGCACCGTGGCCACCTCGGCGCTGAGCGAGGAGGCCCTGCACGGTTGGGGCTGGCGAGCCGCGTTCGTGCTCGGCGGCCTGCTCGGCCTGGTGGGGCTGTGGCTGCGGACCTCGGTGGAGGACACCGGCTCGTTCACCACGGCCGCATCGAGCGGGCGGACCAAGGCGAACCCGCTGCGCACGATGTTCGTCGACCACCCGGTCGCCGCGCTGCGCGTCGCGGGCATCACCGTCGCGGGCACGCTGACCTACTACATCTGGGTCAACTACCTGCCGACCTACGCGAACCTGGTGACCGGGATCCCGCTCTCGCAGGCGTTGCTGTCGCAGACGTTGTGCCTGGTCGTGTTCGTGGTGCTGCTGCCGTTCGTCGGCCTGCTCTCGGACAAGGTGGGGCGCAAGCCCACGCTGGCCGCGTTCGCCGGTGGGTTCGTGGTGCTGTCGTGGCCGCTGCTGCACCTGCTGCAGAACAGCTTCCTGAGCGTGTTCGCGGTGCAGCTGGCCGGAATGCTGCTGGTGCTGGGCTATTCGGCGAACTGCGCGGTGATCATGGCCGAGCAGTTCCCGCCGGAGGTCCGGGCGACCGGGATCGCGCTGCCCTACGCCCTGTCGGTGGCCCTGTTCGGCGGGACCGCGCCGTACATCACGACCTGGCTCAACGACATCGGGCACCACGACCTGCTGTGGCTGTACGTGTCCGGGGCGGCGCTGATCTCGCTCGTCATCTACCTGACCATGCCGGAGACCAAGGATCGGGAGTTCGCGTGATGACCCACGTGCTCGTGACGGGTGCCGCGAGCGGGATCGGGCGCGCGATCGCGGCCGATTTCGCCGCCCGCGAGGGCTGCGCGGTCACCTCCGTCGATATCGACGGGGAGCGGCTGGCCGCGGCGCCGGGCTTCCCGGTGACCGCCGACCTCGCCGAACCCGGGGCGCCGCAACAGGTCCTCGACCAGGCGTGGCGCCGGGCGCCGGTGGACGTGCTGGTCAACGCGGCCGGCATCTACCCCTCGCTGGACATGCTGGACGTGGACGCCGGGCGGTGGGACCGGGTGTTCGCGCTGAACGTGCGCGCCCCGGTGCTGGCCACCACCGCGTTCGCGAAGCTCGCGATCGCGGCGGGACGCGGCGGTGCGGTCGTGAACATCTCCTCCGGGGCGGCGCTGCGGACCCGGCCGGGCGGCGGGCCCTACGCCAGCTCGAAGGCGGCGCTGGAGATGGCGACCCGGGCCGCCGCCCTCGAACTCGGCCCGCACGGCATCCGGGTCAACGCGGTCAGCCCCGGTTTCGTGGCGGTCGGCAGCGAGTGCAACCCGGTCGCCGACGACTACGCCGCGGCCGTGTCGGTGAACCCGCTCGGGCGGCCCGGCGAACCCGCGGACGTCGCGCGCGCCGTGCGCTGGCTGGCCGGCCCCGATTCGTCGTGGATCACCGGCGAGGTCGTGCGCGTGGACGGCGGCTCCGGTGCCGGGGCGGCGCACCTGCCGAAGTTGTGGCCACCGCAGGAAGAACAGCAGGAAGGACGCGAGGGATGAGCCGTGCTTCGTACGCCGTGCTGGGAGGTGGCGCGATCGGGGGCACCCTCGCCTACCACCTGGCGCGGGCCGGGCACCCGGTGACCGTGATCGACGCCGACCCCGAGCACGTGGCCGCAGTCCGGGCCCACGGGCTCCGCCTCGACCACCCGGGCGGACGGGGCGAGGTCCCCGTGCGCGCGACCACGCCCGCGGACTTCACCGGCCGGCTCGACCGGGTCCTGCTGGCCGTCAAGGCGCAGGCCACCGGGGCGGCGGCCGACTGGGTCGCCCCGCGCCTGGCCGACGACGGCTACGTGGTGTCGGTCCAGAACGGGTTCAACGAGCCGGTGCTCGCCGAGCGGATCGGTTGGCCCCGCACCATCGCGGCGTTCGTCAACATCTTCGCCGACCGGACCGCGCCCGGGGTGATCTCCGACGGCGGTTCCGGTGCGCTGGTGGTGGGGGAGCCCGGTGGCGCAGCGGTGTCCGATCGGGTGCGGCTGCTCGCCCGCGACCTGCGCGCCTGGGGCCCCGCGCAGGTCAGCGACAACGTCGAAGGTTTCCTGTGGGCCAAGGCCGGTTTCGGCGCGATGCTCGCCGCGACCGCGCTCGCCGACGACGCGATGGCCGACCTGATCGACCGGCACCCGGAGACGATGTGCGCGCTGGCCGCGGAGGTGTTCGACGTCGCCCGCGCGCTGCGCGTTCGGCTCGAACCGTTCGACGCGTTCGAGCCGGACGCGTTCGTCCGGGGCGCCGGTGCGGGGACGCGGGCGGAGGCGTTGGCACGGCTGACCTCCTGGCTGCGCACCCAGCCGAAGAACCGCAGCGGCATCTGGCGCGACCTCGCGGTGCGCCGGCGCGCGGTCGAGGTGACCACGCACTACGCCACCGTGCTCGACGAGGCCGATCGCGTCGGCGTGGCGGCGCCGGGGCTGCGGGCGCTGCTGGGCGTGCTCCGCGAACTCGAAGCGGACCCGGACTCGATGTCCGAGCGCCGCATCGCGGAACTCGGCGAGCTCGTGCGGAGCCCGGCGTGACCGGGGTGGCGGCCTGGCTGGCCGCGCACCGGGACGAGATGATCGCCGACCTGGCCGAGTACGTCGGGCACGAGAGCTCCAGCGACGACCTGGCCGCGCTCGACACCTGCCTGCACTGGGTGCGCGACTGGCTCGACCGCAGGCTCGGTCCGTCCACTTCGGATGAATGGCTGCTGCGGGAGACCACCGGTGACGTGCTGGTCCGGCACTACGCGGGCACCGGCTCGCCGGTGCTGCTGCTCGCGCACTACGACACGGTGTGGCCCACCGGCACCCTCGCCGACTGGCCGTTCCAGGTCGACGGCGACCGGATGACCGGCCCCGGCGTGTTCGACATGAAGGCCGGGCTGGTGCAGGCGGTGTGGGCGGTGCGGGCCCTCGACGCGCTCGGGCTGCCGCGGCCCGCGTTCACGCTGGTGCTCAACGGTGACGAGGAGACCGGCAGCCTCGCGTCCTCGGACGTCATCGTCGCCGAAGCCGCGAAGGCCCGGCCCGCCCTCGTGTTCGAGGCCAGCGCGGACGGTGCGCTCAAGACCGCGCGCAAGGGCGTCGGCCTGTTCACCGTGACCGCGACCGGCGAGGAAGCGCATGCCGGCCTCGACCCGGCCGCGGGCGCCGGCGCGATCCAGGAACTCGCCCACCAGGTGCTGCGCCTGCACGGGTGGACCGACCTCGACGCCGGCACCTCGGTGAACGTCGGCGTGATCGAGGGCGGCACCGGCGCCAACGTGACGGCGGGCCGGGCCACCGCGCGGATCGACGTGCGGGTGGGCGGGGAAGCGGAACGCCGCCGCATCACCGCCCTGCTGGCGGACCTCCGGCCGGTGAACCCCGACGTGGAGCTGGCGGTGACCGGCGACTGGAACCGGCCGGTGTTCGAGCGCACCCCCGAGGTCGGCGAGCTCTTCGCCCTGGCGCGGGCTTGCGCCGAACCACTGGGCGTGGACCTGCGGGAGGTCGCGGTCGGCGGCGCCAGCGACGGGAACTTCGTGGTGGCCGCCGGGATCCCGGTCCTCGACGGTCTCGGCGCCGTCGGCGGCGGCGCGCACGCCCGCACCGAGCACGCCACGATCAGCGGCATGCTCGAACGCTCCGCCCTCACCGCCGCGCTGCTGGCCGAACTCGCCGTCCGCTGACCAGGACCGCCCGGGTGGCCCGCGCCGCCGGTCGTGCGGCCGGTGACGCGGGCCCGCGCCGCGGCTCAGCCCTCGTCGAAGCGGGCCAGGGCTTGCGCGGTGGTGGGGAAGCACCGCATCGCGGTGTCGAGCCCGGCCACCTCCAGCGCGTGGGTGACCTCGCGGTGCGCGGTCACCAGCCGGAGCTCGACCCCGCGGGACCGCGCGTCCAGGTGGGCCTGCTTCAGCAGCTGCATCCCCGCCACGCTCAGGAAACCGACGCCGCTCAGGTCGACGACGATGGTCCGGACCTGGGCCGACAGGCGCGGCCACAGGACTTCTTCGAGATGGTCGATGGTCTCGGCGTCGATCTCCCCGCCGGGTTCGACGACGATCGACTCGCGGTCGGGGTACGAGACCTGCACGCGGAACCGCGGTGGTGCCGATTCCGCTCGGTGACCGGTCTCGGTCGGGTTCTCGGTCGGGTCCGGGGTGGTCATGTGCTGCGCGCTCCACTGTGGTCTCGCCCCGGTCAGCGCGCAGCTTCCGCCCCGCGACGGGACGGCCCGGGAACGGGTTCCGCATCGCGCACGGATCAGCGACGCCGGACCGGCACCGGTTCTGATCCTGGGTGGCTGACTGCTCAACCACGGTCATCTTAACCACCGCACCCGCCCGCGTTCCGGCAGCACCCGGTGCGGCGGGCGCGGTCGGCTCCCGGGCGTCCTCGGCCCGGCCGTCGGCGTGCGCCCCGGCGGACGGGAGCGCGTTCCCCCGCTCCCGCGCGGGCGCGCCGCCGAGCACCCGTGCGGCGCCCCCGCGGCGGGTGCGCGGCCGCGTCAGGCCGGGTTGGGGGAGGGTTCCGCGGGCCGCGCCGTGCGGACCTCGCGGCGCAGGAGCTTGCCGGTCGGCCCCTTCGGCAGCTCCGCCGTGACCCAGACCTGGCGCGGGTACTTGTACGCGGCGACGCGGGCCTTCACGAACTCGCGGATCTCGTCCGCGGTCGCCATCGCACCCGGCTTCAGCGCGATCGCGGCGACCACCTCCTCGCCGAGCTCCGGGTGCGCCACGCCGACCACCGCAGCCTCGGCCACGGCCGGATGCTCGTAGATGACCTCCTCGATCTCCCGCGGGTAGACGTTGTAGCCACCGCGGATGATCATGTCCTTTTTCCGATCGACGATGGTGAAGTAGCCGTCCTCGTCGCAGACCGCGAGGTCCCCGGTGCGCAGCCAGCCGTCGACGATCGTGTCCGCGGTGACCTCGGGGAGCCCCCAGTAGCCCTTCATCACGTTCGGACCCTTGATCACGATCTCGCCGACCTCGCCGGTCGGGACGCCGCGCCCGCCGTCGTCGATCACGCGCAGCGAGACGTCCCGCACGGGCACGCCGATCGAACCGGGCTTGCGTTCGAGGTGGGGGTGGTTGAAGCACGCCACCGGCGAGCTCTCGGACAGGCCGTAGCCTTCGAGGATCACGCAGCCGAAGGTCTCCTCGAAGGCCCGCAGCAGCTCGACGGGCAGCGGTGCGCCACCGCAGATGCAGCACCGCACGGTGGTGAGGTCGGCGTCGCCCGCGGCGTGCAGCATCGCGGAGTACATCGTGGGCACGCCCTCGAACACCGTGACGCGATCGCGCTCGATCACCTCCAGCGCCTTGGCGCCCTCGAAGCGCGCGATCAGCGTCAGGCAGGCCCCCGCCTGCACCGAGGCGATCAGCCCGCAGGTGAGCCCCAAGACGTGGAACAGCGGCAGGCACCCCATCACCACGTCGCCGGGCCCGATCTCGACGAGGGTCTCGCGGGTCACCGCGGCGTTCTCCGGGCTCGCCGCCGTCATCAGCGTCTCGCGGTCGGTGAGGTAGTTGAGCATCACCATGTAGTGGTCCTGCAACCGCTCCCCGACGGGGAGGTCCGCGAGCAGCGGGATGCCGAACGCCGCGAGCTGCGCGGCCGGGCCGACGCCGGAGAGCAGCAGCAGCTGCGCGGAACCGTAGGCGCCCGCGCTGAGGATCACCTCGCGCTCGGCGCGCAGCTCCTCGACCTGACCGTCGCGGCTGATCTCCACGCCGACGGCCCGGTTGCCCTCGAAGAGCACCTTGCGGGTCAGCGCCCCGGTGATCACGGTCAGGTTGGGCCGCTCCAGCGCCGGGCGCAGGTAGGCGACCGCGGTGCTGCACCGCATGCCCTCGCGCTGGGTGACCTGGAAGCGGCCGACGCCGAGCTGGTCGGCGCCGTTGAAGTCCTCGTTGTGCGGGAAGCCGGCTTCGACGGCCGCGTCCACCCAGGCGTCGCAGAGCGGGTTCATCGACCGGCTCTCGGACACGGTGAGCGGTCCGTCGGCGCCGTGGAAGTCGTCGGCGCCGCGCGCGTTGCCCTCGGCCTTCTTGAAGTAGGGGAGGACCTCGTCGTAGCTCCAGCCGGTGGCCCCGTCGGCCGCCCACTGGTCGTAGTCGGCGCGGTTGCCGCGGATGTAGATCATCGCGTTCATCGAGCTGGAGCCGCCGAGCATCTTGCCGCGCGGCAGGTAGGCGCGGCGCCCGCCGAGCTCCGGTTCCGGCTCGGTGTCCAGGTCCCAGTCCCAGCGGCTCTTGAACAACGAGCTGAACGCCGCGGGAATGTGGATCTCGTCGGCCGTGTCCGCCGCTCCGGCTTCGACCAGTGCCACGGTCACGCCGGGGTCTTCGGTCAGTCGGGCGGCCAACGCGCACCCCGCCGAACCCGCGCCGACAACGATGTGGTCGTACATGGCTTCCTCGCTCCCCGTTGAGTCGATCTGCTCGGATGAGTGTGACTACGAGCACAGCGCAGGACTTTGGGTGCGCCTCCAGAGTTGCGCCGATCGACCTGTGGCCAGGCCACAAGCGGGGGTGGAACGTCCGCTTCGCCACCACCGGTGCCCTCGGATCCGCCGCTGACCTCCCGGGTCCGGCACCCCCGCCACGACCGGGCGGAGCGCTACCCGGCTCCTCGACCGGAGGGCCGCCCCGGAACGCGGTCCGATGTGGACGGTCCGCGCCTGCCCTCCCGGACCGGGGTCACCGCGCCCCGCGGTCCCGGGGCGGGCGGCGGCGGAGCGCGGCGTCGTCGAGGGGCGCGGGCCGGTACCCGACGTCGGTGACGCCGGTGTCGGTCCCCGGCGCGGCGATCCCGTCGATGCGGTCCAGGACCTCGTCGTCGAGCACGACGTCGCGCCCGGCGAGCAGGTCGTCGAGCTGCGGCAGCGTGCGAGGCCCGATGATCACCGAGGTGACGTGCGGGTGGGTGGTGGCGAACGACATCGCCAGGTGCGTCAACGAGATCCCGGCCTCCTCGGCGAGGACGGCGAGCCGCTCGACCGCGGCGTGCTTGGCCTCGTCGGTCATGTGCCGCGGGCCCCACCGCGCGCGGCCGGGCGAGACGGGAGTGCCCGGCCGCCGGTACTTCCCGGTGAGCAGGCCCCAGGACAGCGGGCTCCAGGTGAGCACGCCCATCCCGTACCGGGCGCAGACGGGCAGCACCTCCCGCTCGATGCCGCGCGCCAGGATCGAGTACGGGGGTTGCTCGGTGCGCAGGCGGGCCAGGCCCCGCAGTTCGGCGACCAGGTGGGCTTCGACGAGGTCCGCGGCGAGGAAGCCGGACGAGCCGATGGCGCGGACCTTGCCGCTGGTGATCAGGCCGGTCAGCGCGGAGAGGGTCTCCTCCAGGTCCGTCGCCGGGTCGAAGTGGTGGATCTGGTACAGGTCGATGTGGTCGACGTCGAGCCTGCGCAGCGATTCCTCCACGGCGGTGACGATCCACCGGCGGGAGGCGCCGCGCCGGTTCGGGTCGTCGCCCATCGGCCCGCCGAACTTCGTCGCCAGCACGACCTCGTCGCGCCGTCCCTTGATGGCCGCTCCGACGATCGGCTCGGTGGCGCCGTACCCGTAGACGTCGGCGGTGTCGATGAAGTTGATCCCGGCGTCCAGCGCGCGGTGGACGATGCGGTGGCAGTCGGCGGGATCGGGGTTGCCCGCCGGGCCGAACATCATGGTGCCCAAGCAGTAGGGGCTCACGGCGATTCCGGTGCGACCGAGGGGGCGCGTCTTCATGGGTGCTGTCCGTTCGACGGGGCTGCGGAGGGTTCCGGGCGGGGGGGGGGGGGGGGGGGGGGGGGGGCGCCCCCCCCCCCCCGCCCCCCCCCGCGCGGTCACGCGGCGTCGCGGGCGGCGGCCACGTCGATGCTCCAGGTCACCCCGAACCGGTCGGTGAGCATGCCGAAGCCCGGGCTCCACGCCGAAGCGGCGAGCGGCTCCACGATCGAGGCGCCCTCGGCGAGCTTCTCCCAGCAGGCGCGGACCTCGTCGAGCCCGTTGCCGCGCACGGAGACGAAGAACGGCTGGTCGGTGATCGTCGCGCCGTTCTCGCGGCGGGTGGAACCGGTGGCGGCCGCGGAACCGTCCCGGACGCCGGGGACGTCGTAGGCCATCACCCGGAAGCCGTTGTCGGCCTCGACCTGTCCGAAGACGACGTCGTCGGCACCGGGGGCGTCGCCGGGGGCGCCGACGTCGCGGTAGGTCGTGATCGTGAGCCGGCCGCCGAAGGCGGACCGGTAGAACTCCAGCGCAGCGCGGGCGTCCCCGCGGAAGTTGAGGTGGGTGGTCGTGGTCAGGGTCATGTGCGTTCCCGAGTGTGGATCTCGCCGGGGCTCTCCCGGTCGAGACCCACCCTCGCCGCCGTGTAGGTCGGTTCTGGTCCTACACGGAGAACTAGGGTCGATCCCATGACCACGACCACCTCGCGCCTGCTGCGCCTGCTGTCGCTGCTGCAGACCAGGCGCGACTGGCCGGGCTCCCTGCTCGCGGACCGGCTCGGCATCAGCCCGCGCACCGTGCGCCGCGACGTCGACCGGCTGCGGGAGATGGGCTACCGCATCCGGGCCACGATGGGCCCGGAGGGCGGTTACCACCTCGACGCCGGGGACGAGCTGCCGCCGCTGCTGTTCGACGACGAGCAGGTCATCGCGCTCGCCGTCGCCCTGCGGGCCGCCACCGCCACCGGGGCGGGCATCGAGGAGCCCGCCGTCCGCGCGCTGACCACGGTGCGGCAGGTGATGCCCTCCCGCCTGCGCCACCGCTTCGACGCGCTCACCTTCACCGCCCTCCCCGGCGGCGGGGGAGCGGGGGACGCGCCGCCCGAGGTGCTGCTCGCGGTCTCGACCGCGATCCGCGCCCGCGAGGTGCTGCGCTTCGACTACGCGAGCCGGCCGCAAGCCGCCGCGGAACCGGGCCCGCGGCGGCGGGTGGAACCCCACCACCTCGTGACCTCGCACGGGCGCTGGTACCTGGTCGCCTGGGACCTCGACCACGAGGACTGGCGGCTGTTCCGGGCCGACCGGGTCACGCCGAGCACCCCCACCGGGCCGCGGTTCACCCCGCGCCCGATCCCGGGCGGGGACGTCGCCGAGTACGTCTCCGCCCGCTTCAAGGGTTCCGCCGAGCACAACCGCTGGCCCTGCACGGGCAAGGTCGTGCTCCACCGGCCGGCCCGGGAGGTCCTCCCGTTCGCGGGTGACGGGATCGTCGAAGACCTCGGGCCGGACCGGTGCGGCATCGAGGTCGGTTCCTGGTCCTGGGTGGCGCTGGCGGCCTCGCTGAACCGCTTCGACACCGACGTCGACGTGCTCCACCCGCCCGAGCTCACCCGGGCGTTCGCGCTGCTCGCCGCGCGCAACACCGCCACCGCCCGCACCCCCGGGCACCGGCCCGGCTGACCCGCACCGCTCGGTCGCGAGCGCAAGCACCACCTCGCCGGATGGAGGGCCGCGGGCAGGACGACCGCGGCGAGGACCCCGCCGCGGTGGTGATCACAGTTTGCGGGCGACCCCGGCGAGCACGATCTCGTCGACCGGTTCCGCCGGGGCGAGGTTCGGGCCGTCCGGCCACCAGTCCCGCAGCAGGGTCAGGCCGGGCTCGACGAATTCGAGCCCGTCGAACAGCCGCTCGATCTCGTCGCGGGAGCGGAAGTTGGCCGACCCCATCGAGCTGTTCCGGAACGTCTCGGAGATGTAGCGGGCGATGCCGCTGCCCGCACCGCCGTCCGCGGGATCGTGCCAGTGGGTCAGCGCGAGATAGGAGCCCGAGGGCAGGGCGTCGACGTAACGCCGCACGATCTCGTGCGGGCGCTGCTCGTCGGTGACGTGGTGGATCGTCGAGCACTGGATCAGCGCCACGGGGCGGCTCAGGTCCAGCCGGTCGGTGATCCGCGGGTCGGCCAGCAACCGGTCCGGTTCGGTCAGGTCGCCGTCGACGAAGTGGGTGCGGGAGTTCTCCTCCAGCAGCGCGCGGCCGTGCGCGGCGACGATCGGGTCGTTGTCCACGTAGACGACGGTGGATTCGGGGTTGAACCGCTGCGCGGCCTGGTGCGTGTTCTCCTGCGTGGGCAGGCCCGAACCGCAGTCCAGGAACTGATCGATCCCCGCCTTCGCCAGGAAGCGCACCACCCGGATGAGCCACGCCCGGTGCTCCTGGGCGAACGACAGCGTCTGCGGGATCTGGTCGATCACCGCACCGGCGACCTCCCGGTCCACCGCGTAGTTGTCCTTGCCGCCGAGGAAGACGTCATAGACCCGGGCGATGCTGGCCGTCGACTGGTCGATGCCCCGCTCCGGCGGTCCGCCTGCTCTCACTGTCGCGCTCCACGTCCCGTTCGATGCCACGGGTGAAGATACCGGTTCCGGTACCTCCTGGCGATCATCCGGTCCCCGCCCGGGCGCGAGGTGAGCCAGGTCTCAGCCGGTCCGCCGCGGCGCGGCTGCGGCCCGGGTCCGGCGGGGGAGCCGGTACCCGAGCGCCGGGTGGTGGTCGCCGATGCCGAGGCGCGCGCGGGCGTCGTGCCCGGCTCTCGGACGCCGTGCCCAGCTCGCCGACGTCGGGTCCGGCTCGCGGACGCCGGGCCGCGGACGCCGTGCCCGGCTCGCGGCCTCCGGCGCCGCGTTCGGTGCTGCGCAGGCGACGATCCCCCCGCGCCGCTCCCGGCCGGCGGCCGGTCAGGGAACGCGGATCATCTTCTTGTTGACGAACTCGGCGAACGCCAGGCGGCCGAGCTCGCGACCGGTGCCGGAGGCCTTCACCCCGCCGAACGGCAGTTCCGCGCTCTCCGCACCCACCTCGTTGACGAACACCATCCCCGCTTCCAGCCGGTCGGCCACGCGCATCGCCTGCTCGTGGTCGGGGGTGAAGACGTAGGAGCCCAGGCCGAAGGGCGTGTCGTTCGCGGTGCTGATCGCGGCTTCTTCGTCGGGGACGCGGTAGAGGACGGCGACGGGACCGAAGAACTCCTCGTGGTGCGCCGGGTTGGCGGGTTCCACCCCGGTGAGCACGATCGGCGGAAAGAAGTTCCCGCGCCGAGTCCCGCCCCGGTGCGCGGTCGCGCCGTGCTCGACGGCGCGCTGCACCTGCTCCTCCAGGCGGTCGGCGGCGGCCGTCGAGGACAGCGGGCCGAGCGCGGTGCCGGGCGCCGTCGGATCACCGGGTTCGATGGCGGTGAAGGCGGGGACGAACCGGTCCGCGAAGTCGTCGTAGAGGTCGTCGGCGACGATGATGCGCTTGGCGGCGTTGCAGGCCTGCCCGCCGTTGTCGATCCGAGCGGCGATCGCCGCGGCCACGGCGGCGTCGAGGTCGTCGCTGCCCAGCAGCACGAACGGATCGGAGCCGCCGAGTTCCAGCACCACCTTCTTGAGGTGGCGCCCGGCGATCTCGGCCACCGCGCGTCCGGCCCGTTCGGACCCGGTGAGCGAGACCCCGGCGACCCGCGGGTCCGCGATCAACCGCGCGACCTGGTCGGTGTCGGCGTAGATGTTGGTGTAGGTACCGCTCGGCAGGCCCGCTTCGCGGAACAACTCCTGCAGGAAGGCGGCGGATTCGGGGCACTGCGGGGCGTGCTTGAGCAGGATCGCGTTGCCCAGCGCGAGGTTCGGCGCCGCGAACCTGGCGACCTGGTACGCCGGGTAGTTCCACGGCATGATCCCGAGCAGAACGCCCAGCGGCTGGGTGCGCACCAGCGCGCGGCCGGAGTCGACGATGATCTCCTCGTCGGCGGTGCAGGACGGCGCCACCTCGGCGGAGTAGCGGTAGATGTCGGTGCAGAAGTCGACTTCGCCGAGCGCCTGGTCGACGGGCTTGCCCATCTCGCGGACGATGATGTCCGCGAGTTCCCGCCGGTGCTCGGCGTGCAGGTCACCGACCCGTGCCACCAGCTCGGCCCGCTGCCGCACCGTGGTCGTGCGGAACCACGACCGCTGCGCTTCCGCGGCGGTCCCCAGGGCGGTGGCGAGCGCGGCGTCGGAGTCGACCGGGGTCGTGGAGATCAGCTCTCTGCTCGCGGGGTCGACAACTGCGTACTCGGTCATGATCGTCCTCCCGGCCGTCGTCTCGCTCGCGGCCATCATGGTCCATACGTTGAACGCATGTCCAGCAATGCGGCATCGATGCAGTTGGAACCGCTTGCGGTGGAAGGGAAAACGTCCACGTGTCGGCGGTTTGAAATAGAACAGGGCATTGAACGGTCGTACAAACAGCCCTATGGTCGTGGCCATGACGACTCTCACCACGGACGAACTCAAGTCGGTCTCGCAGGGCTACGACGCGGATCCCGGCCGCTCGATGTCGCTGCGGGCGGAGGCCTACACCGATCCGAAGTGGCACCGCGCGGACCTCGAAGCGATCTTCAGCCGCACCTGGCAGTGGGTCTGCCACGTCGAGCAGCTGGCCGAACCCGGTGGCTACGTGGCCACGACCGTCGCGGAACGCCCGATCGTCGTCGTGCGCGATCGGCAGCGGCGGCTGCGCGCCTTCTACAACGTCTGCAAGCACCGCGCGCACGAACTGGTGTCCGGCTCGGGCACCGCCCGCACCCTCGTCTGCCCGTACCACGCGTGGACCTACGACCTCACCGGTGCGCTCGTCGGCGCGCGGCAGACGGACCGGATGGCGTTCGACAAGTCGGAGATCTGCCTCGACCAGGTCCAGGTGGAGGAGTTCTGCGGGTTCGTGTACGTCAACCTCGACCCGTCGGCGGCGCCGCTGGCCGAGCAGGCCCCCGACCTCGCGGCCCAGATCACCGAACGCGCCCCGGACATCGCCGGGCTCACGCACGCGAAGCGCCTGCACTACGACGTGAAGACCAACTGGAAGAACGTCATCGACAACTTCCTGGAGTGCTACCACTGCCACGTCGCGCACAAGGAGTTCGTGTCGCTGGTCGACATGGACACCTACGACGTGAAGACGCACGGGATCTGGTCGAGCCACTTCGCGGACGCAGGCAAGTCCGCGAACACCGCCTACGACGTCTCGGGCGCCACCGTCACCGAGCACGCGGTGTGGTGGCTCTGGCCGAACACCTGCCTGCTGCGCTATCCCGGGCGCGGCAACTTCATGGTGTTCCAGATCCTGCCCGCGGGACCGGACCGCAGCCTGGAGACCTGGGACTTCTACCTGGAGAGCACCGAACTCACCGAGGTCGAGCAGCAATCCGTCGACTACATCGACGACGTGCTCCAGGTGCAGGACATCGACCTGGTCGAGAGCGTCCAGCGGGGCATGGAATCACCGGCGTTCGACCAGGGCCGGATCGTCTACGACCCGGAGCGCCAGCCGGGGCTGTCCGAGCACGGCGTCCACCACTTCCACGGGCTCGTGCTGGAGGCCTACGCGGCGATGGCGGCGAACCGCCCCACCTCCTGACCGCCGGCCCCCGACAGGATCGAGGCTGCATGCCGAAACCGATCATCATCACGTGCGCACCGACCGGCGGCATCCACACACCGACGATGTCGCCGCACCTGCCGATCACCCCGGACGAGATCGCCCGGGCCGCCGTCGACGCGGCCGAAGCGGGCGCGGCCATCGTCCACCTGCACGCCCGCGATCCCGAGACCGGGCGGCCCGACCCGCGGCCGGAGCTGTTCCAGAACTTCCTGCCGCGCATCGCCGCCGAGTGCGACGCCGTCGTGAACATCTCCACCGGCGGCGGGCTCGGCATGTCTCGCGACGACCGGCTGCGCGCGGCGAAGGCGACCTCGCCGGAGATGGCCTCGCTCAACGTCGGCTCGTTGAACTTCGGGATATTCCCGATGGCGCGCAAGCACGACCGGTGGAAGCACGACTGGGAACCGGAATTCCTGGAATCGACGCGGGACCTGGTCTTCAAGAACACCTTCGCCGACCTCGAACACATCGTGAAGGAGCTCGGCGGGGAGCACGGCACCCGGTTCGAGTTCGAGTGCTACGACCTCGGTCACCTCTACAACCTGGCGTGGCTGGTGGACCAGGGCTGGGTCCAGCCGCCGTTCTTCGTGCAGCTGGTCTTCGGCGTCCTGGGCGGCGCGGGCGCGGACCTGGACAACCTCCTGCACCTGCACACCATCGCGGAGAAGCTGTTCGGCGACTCCTACGAGTGGTCGGTGCTCGCCGCCGGGCGGCACCAGATGCCGTTCGCCACCCAGGCGGCGATGCTCGGCGGCAACCTCCGCGTCGGGCTGGAGGACAGCCTGTTCATCGGTCCCGGTGAGCTGGCCGCGTCCAACGCCGACCAGGTCCGCAAGATCCGCGGGATCGTCGAATCCCTCGGGCACTCGGTCGCGACCCCGGCCGAAGCCCGCCGCCGCCTCGCCTTGAAGGGAGCGGACCATGTCGGGTTCTGAAGGAGGTTCCGGCACCGGCCGGGTGGCGAGCCTCGGTGGCGGGGTGATCGGGCAGAGCTGGACGGCGCTGTTCCTCGCCGCGGGCAGGCCGGTCGCGGTGTTCGACCCGGACCCGGCCGCGGAGCAGCGGGTCCGCCGGGCGGTGGCGACCGCGTGGCCCGTGCTGACCGAGCTCGGTCTGGCCGACCGCGGCGACCCGGACGCGCTGGAGTTCACCCGGGACGCGCTCACCGCCGTCGAGGGCGCCGAATTCGTGCAGGAGAGCGTTCCCGAGCGGATCGCGATCAAGCACGAGCTCTACGCGGCCATCGAACCCGCCCTCGGCGACGGCGCGCTGGTGGCGTCGTCCGCATCCGGGCTGACCCTCACCGAGATGCAGGGCGGCTGGCGCGACCCCTCCCGGTTCGTGCTCGGCCACCCGTTCAACCCACCGCACCTGATCCCGCTGGTCGAGGTGGTGGGCAACGACCGGACCGCGCCGGGTGCGGTGGACCGGGCCCGCGCGTTCTACGAATCGGTCGGGAAGGTGACGATCGAGCTCAAGCGCGAAGTGCCCGGGCACGTGGCCAACCGGTTGCAGGCCGCGCTGTGGCGCGAGGCGGTCCACCTCGTCAACGAGGGGGTGGCCGACGTCGCGGACGTGGACACCGCCGTCTCCGCCGGGCCCGGCCTGCGCTGGGCGGCGATGGGGCCGACGCTGCTGTTCCACCTGGGCGCGGGGGAAGGCGGTCTCGCCGCCTTCTGCGAGCGCTACGCGGACAGCTTCAACCGGTGGTTCGACGACCTCGGCCGCCCGCACCTGGACGCGGACACCGCGCGGAACCTGGTGCGCGGGCTCGCCCCGGCCGAATCGGTCGACGCCCTGTCCCGCCGCCGGGACGAGCTGATCACCGCGATGATCCGCGTCTCCCGCGACCGGCCGACGGACGTCTGACACCCGCTGACCGCGCGGCGGGTGGCGCGGCCCTCCCGCGCCGCCCGCCCCCGACGAAGGAGGCGAGCACCACGATGACCGCGACCAGCGCTCCGCTGGAGCTGACGCTGCGAAGCAGGTCCGAGGTGGCCGACGGGGTCCTGCTGCTGGAGTTCACCGCCACCGGTGGCGGCGAACTGCCCGGCTGGGAACCCGGCGCGCACCTCGACCTGCGGCTCCCGTCCGGCGCGGTGCGGCAGTACTCGCTGTGCGGCGACCCGGGGGACCGGCGCGCCTACACCGTCTGCGTGCTGCGCGAGGCGACCGGCCGCGGCGGATCGGTCGAGCTGCACGACCGGCTGCGCGTCGGAGATGAGATCACCGGATCCGCCCCGCGGAACCACTTCCCGCTGCACGACGCGCCCGAGCACGTCTTGCTCGCGGGAGGTATCGGGATCACGCCGATCAAGGCGATGCTCGACGAGCTGCACCGGCGCGGCGCGCCCTGGCGGCTGGTGTACGGCGGGCGGACCCGCGCGGCGATGGCGTTCGCCGCCGAACTGGCCGCCGCGCACCCCGGCCGCGTCTCGATCGTGCCTGAGGACGAGCGGGGCAGGCCGGACGTCGAGCGGATCGTCGCCGAACTGCCCGCGACGGCCAGGCTGTACTGCTGCGGGCCCGCCGCCATGCTCGACGCGGTGGCCGCGGCGTGCGAGCGAACGGCGATCTCCGACCGGCTGCACGTGGAGCGCTTCGCCGCCGCCGGGGACGCGCCCGACCCGACCGGCGATTCCGCGTTCGAGGTCGAGCTGCGGGAGACCGGGACGACGGTGACCGTCGCCGCCGACCAGTCCCTGCTGTCGGCCGTGCAGCAAGTCCGCCCGGACATCCCGTCGTCCTGCCAGGAGGGCTACTGCGGCACGTGCGAGACCCGCGTGCTGGAGGGGGAACCGGACCACCGGGGAACGCTCCTGTCGCCGGCGGAGCACGACGAGGAGGGGACCATGCTCATCTGCGTGGGCCGGGCGCGGAGCCCGAAGCTCGTGCTGGAGCTGTGAGGATCCGACCGCGGTGCCGCCCCGGCGGGAACCGCTGCCGCCCGGAAGCGACCGACCGGTGCACACCGGACACCCGGCGGCCTGCGGTTTCCCGCCGCGGGGGGGCCCCCCCCCCGGCCGGGGGGGGGGGGGGGGGGGGGGGGCGCGGGGGAGGGGGGGGGGGGGGGGGGGCGCGGGGCCCCGCCGCAGCGCGCGAGCGACGGGGCCGG
>NZ_JAIUKC010000002.1:113821-125629 GCF_020177435.1 Saccharopolyspora sp. 7B
CCCCGGGGGGGGGGCGCCCCCCCCGGGGGGCCCCCCCCCCGGCCCCCCCCCCCCCCCGGCCCCCCCCCCCCGGCCCCCCCCCCCCCCCCGGGGGGCGGGGGGCCCCCCCCCGCGCCGCCCCGGCCCCTGCGCGGTTCGGGGCGGCGCGGACGGACTAGTCTCGCGGCGTGGGCGAGAACGCTGCGGAGCTCGACGCGAACAAGGTCGATCGGGAGGAGCGCATCCTCGACGCCGTCCTGACGATCCTGTCCCGGCAGGGGATCGCGGGCGTCAGCATGCGCGCGGTGGCCCGCGAGGCCGGGGTCGCGCTCGGGTTGGTGAACTACTACTACGCCGACAAGACCTCGCTCATCGGGGAGGCGCTGCGCCGGATCGAAGCGCAGGACGTCGCCATCATCGATCCGGACCCGGCGAAGAGCCCGGCGGAGAACCTGCGCGCGGCGCTGCGCCGCGTCGCCGACCACGAGTTCCTGACCACGGAGTACCTGTCCCTCCGGTTGCAGCTCTGGTCGCTGGCCCAGGCGAATCCGGCTTTCGGGGAGATCAACACCGCGGCGCAGAAGCGCTACCGCAAGGAGCTGGCGAGGCTCATCCGCGGGGCGCGACCGGACCTGGCCCGGGCCGAGGCGACCAAGCGCGCCGCGGACATCGACATCATCCAGAACGGCATCTGGCTCACCGCGCTGCTGGGGCTGGACCGAGCGTCGATCCGGCGCAGTGTCGCCCGGTGCGAGCAGATCGCCTTCGAGTGAACGCGCCCGGCCGCGTCGGCGCTCAGCCGGGCAGGCCCAGCACCGCCGAGCCGAGCCCGATGCCCGCCCCGCCACCGAGCGACGGCCCCATGCCCCGGACACCGGGCCGGTCCGCGGCACGGACCCGGATGGTCCCGCCCGGCCAGCTGAAGTCGAGGTGCCGCTCGGTCTCGTACACCCGCCCGCCCAGGACGTCGTGGAACAGGCGGCGGGAGAACGCGAGGTCCGCGGTGTCGAGGTGGGTGCTGTGCAACGGCACCGCCGCGCCGGCGGGGGTCTCCCACGTCGAGGCCCACCAGTGCGGTTCGGTCGCGCCGCGGACGCTCGGCAGCTCCGCCACGTCGGGTTCTCCGCCCGCGCGCAGCTCTTCCGCGCTCGGGTAGGCGCGGTCGGACTGCGCGAGCTGGATGACGGTCCGGTGCTGCGGTCCCGGGGCGATGAACGCCTCGCGCCACGGCGCGTGCCCGTAGTCCTCGCCGACGACCTCCGCGCCCAGCTCCCGCACCCGCGCGACGGCCGCCCGCAGGTCCGGCACGCTGAATGTGAGGTGGTGCGGGCCTTCGCCGCGCTTGTCGAGGTGGCGGGTGAGGAAACCTGGCCCGGTCGGCTCCAGCAGCTCCAGCCGAGCTCCGCCGGTGCGCTCGCCGGTCTGCAGCAGCAGGTAGCGGAACTCCGGCAGGGATTCACCGGCGATCGGCACCACCCCGATCTCCCGCCGGAGGCGGCGCGCCCAGGACAGCGCGTCGTGCACGGCGAACGAGGTGTGGTCCAGGTCGATGCCGCCGGTGTCGGCCACGGAGGAGTCCTCTCCGGACGCGGAGGAGGGGTGCGGGACGGAGCACTCCTCCGGGAACTCCGCCCACCGGGAATTCTGCTGACCGCGCGCATGCCGATCAAGAGTTGAACGAATGTCCGACCGGTGAGATTCGCCGCGCACCGCTCGGGAATCCGCGCGTGCCGATCGGTCGAATCCGGGGCCGTGCGCCTGCGGTTCCGCGGAGCGGCGAACCGCGTTTCGGCGCCTCGGCGGAGGATGCGGCGAGGGTTTCCGCGGCACGCGTCACCCGTCGCGGAGGGCCGCCGCGGTCCACTGCACCGAACGATCGACGATCTCGGGGGAAGTGGTTCGACGGATTTCGCAGAGCTGGCCCGGGTATTCGGCGAGATCCTCGGGTTCGGGAAAGCGGTCGAACACCTCGGGCCTCCGCCACCGGAGCGGCGGATCGGGCCGCTCAGCGGTGTGCGACCGGCAGCTCGTCGGGCAGGAAGTCGCTGCTCGTGGAACGCGGGTCGGCGGAGGCGCGGAGGACGGGGAAGACCTCGGCGCGCAGGTCCGCCTCGTACTCGGCGATCGCCGCCGGCAGCGCGGATTCGCCCTCGGCGGCCCGCTGCAGCGCGTTCGTCAGCGCCGCGGCGTCGCGCAGGGCGCTGTTGGCGCCGGCGCCGAAGGTCGGCGGCATGGCGTGGATGGCGTCGCCGAGCAGCGTCACCCTGCTGGTCTCCCACGGTTCGGCCGGTTCCAGGTGGCGGATGGACTGCCGGAACAGCGTGTCCGGGTCGACGTGCTCGACGAGCTCGGCGAGCCCCGGGTGCCAGCCGGTGACCGCGGCGCGCATCGCGGCGTGGAGCTGGTCCGGGGTCGCGCTCCACAGCTCCGGGATCCGCGCCGCCGAGGGGCCGCCGCGGGGCAGGCCGAAGTTGACCATCATGTACGGCTCGACCGGATCGATGTCGGCGCCGGGGGCGAGCTCGGCCACCGCTTCGGCGACCGGTCGGCGCGGCTGGTAGGCGCCGTAGGCGAACACCACCCCGTCCGGCCCGCTCGCGGTGACGAAGCCGTCGAACAGCTCCGCGGGCAGGGCGGCGGCCAGTTCGTCCGTGAGCGGGGCTCGCGACGCCACCCCGCGCAGGCCGGTGTCGACGGTCGCCACGTGCGGCAGCAGCTGCCCGCGGACCGCCGAGCGGATGCCGTCCGCGGCGACGAGGACGTCACCGGACGCGGCGGAGCCGTCGGTGAACAGCAGCCGCACGCGCTGCCCGTCGTCCTCGAAACCGCAGGCGGTCCGTCCGAAGTGGAGGACGTCCTCCAGCCCGACGCTCATGATCTGGCGCAAGGTGCGCCGGTTGACCGCCGTGTGCGGACGCTCCGGGTCGTTGGCCGGGCCGATGTGCGGGCGGGTCCCCAGCTCGCGCGCCCGGTGGTCCAGCAGGACCAGGCACTCCCGGCGGGGCTTCTCGCGGGAGGTCTGCACGTAGAGCTCGTACAGGTCGTCCGGCAGGCACTGCCGCAGCGCGCCGCCACCCGCGGCGTTCATGTGCAGCCGGTACCCGGCCTGCACGATGCCCGGAGCGCTCTCGTACACCGCGCAGCTGATCCCGCGCCGACGCAGCCCCTGCGCCAGGCAGAGACCTCCTATTCCGCCTCCGGCGATCAGGACGTGGAACGACGACACCGACTTCCTCCCCAAGGTTGGGCGCGATCCGGCCGCGGGCCGGTTCTGCCCGCCGGACGACGACATCCGCAGCCGATCCGGTCTGCTGCCCTCCACCCTGCGACCGCCGGGCCCATCGGGGAAGCCGTGATCGCCTATGTTGGTCATCGGGAATGCCGATGGCCGGGCGAGGTGCGATGGGGCTGGATCTGAACCTGCTCGTGTCGCTGGACGCGCTGCTGCACGAACGCAGCGTCACCAGAGCGGCGCAACGGCTCGGGCTGAGCCAGCCGACGTTGAGCACCGCGCTGGCCCGGTTGCGCAGGCACTTCGACGACGAACTGCTGGCCAGGACGGGCAACGCCTACGAGTTGACCGCGTTGGGAGAACGGCTCGCCGAGAACACGACGCAGGCGCTGATGTGGACCGACCGGGTCTTCCAGACCCGGTCGGAGTTCGACCCGGAGCGCTCCGACCACGAGTTCACCCTGGTCGTCGCGGACTGCCACCTGCCGACGTTCGGCCGCGTCCTGACCGACCTCGTCCGCGGGCACGCGCCGCACGTGCGGCTGAAGTTCCAGCACAGCACCGCCCACATCGTCGCCCGGGCGTCCGAGCACCTGCGCACGGTCGACGGCATCGTCCTGCCGCAGGGCGTGCTGGTGGACTTCCCGTCCCTGCACCTCTACCGGGACCGCTGGGTGTGGCATCGGCGGGCACCACCGCGGAAGCCGTCGAAGCCGATTTCGCCGAGCGGACCTGGGTGGTGGCCTACCAGCCGCCGTTCTCCGCGCTCTCGCCGATGCCCAGCCCGCTCGCCGGTGGTGCGCGGCTCGACGTCGCGGTCATCACCGAGAACTTCCTGTCGGTCCCGCACCTGGTCGCGGGCACCGACCGCCTCGGCCTGATGCCGGAGCGCATCGCCCGCACGCACTCGGGCCCGGGCATCAGCATCGTCGAGCTGCCCGTCGAGCTCGGGTACCTGGTCGAGTCCTTGTGGTGGCATCCGATGCACGAACGCGACCCCGCCCACGCCTGGTTGCGGCGCCTGGCGGCCGAGGCGGGACGAGCCCTCGATCGGTGAGCCCGCAGCGGCGGGCCTGGCCCATTCCGCGTGCGGGTTCGGATCGGCGGGCTGGTGGGGCCTCTTCCACCGCGGTCGGACGCCGCTGCCGCGCGGTGCGGTGATTCGCGGCCGCGGCCGCGGCACCGGTCGGCGGCCTCCTGGCGAGGAGCCTCGCCGGCCGTCACCGCGCCGGAGTCCGGCCGTCCGTGCGCGCTCAGCGAGGTCGTGATCGATCGGCGGGGCGCTCGTCCGTCGCATCCGGACTCCCGCGGCCGCCGTCCCGGGCGCACGGACAGCACCGACCCGAGAACCGAGCGTTGGCGGACCGGCCCGCTCGTGGGCGAAATATGTCCCGGACGGAAGGGGGAGTGCGAGATGGTCCGCGATCGCGCCCCGCGGCCTGGAGGCCGTCGGCCCGCGTGAGGTAGCTTCGCCTCGCCACGCGGTATCGACCGTGGTATCGGCAGCGTGACCGGGGCTGCCCGGTGTGGAGGAACGATGATCTCGCGCATAGGCGCATTCAGCCAGCTGGTCGGCCGCTGGTTCCCGCTGATCGTGTTGATCGCCGGGGCGATCGCGCTGTCCTTCCCGAGCACGTTCGCCGGGTTGACCTCGGTGGTTCCCTGGCTCCTCGCGGTGATCATGCTCGGGATGGGCATGACCCTCGAACCGCGGGATTTCGCCTACGTGGCGCGCCGTCCGGTGGCGTTCGCGATCGGGGTCGTCGCGCACTTCGTGATCATGCCGCTGCTCGCCTGGCTGCTGACCCTGGTCCTCCCGCTGAGCCCCGAGCTGGCGGTCGGCGTGATCCTGGTCGGCTGCGCGCCGAGTGGTACTTCGTCGAACGTGATGGTCTTCCTGGCCAAGGGGGACACCGCGCTGTCGGTGGCGATGAGCAGCGTGTCCACCCTGGTCGCCCCGGTCGTGACGCCGTTCCTGGTGCTCTGGCTGGCCGGGAGCTACCTGCCGGTGAACCCGACCGAGCTGATCGTCGAAATCCTGCAGATCGTGCTGGTCCCGGTGATCCTCGGCTTCACCTTGCGGCGGATCGCCGGAACCGTGGTGGCGAAGGCGCTGCCGGTGCTGCCGCTGATCTCGGTGATCGGGATCACCGGCGTCGTGGTCGCCGTGGTGTCGGGCAGCGCGGACAAGCTGCTCAGCGTGGGGCCGATCGTGGTGCTCGCGGTCGTGCTGCACAACCTGCTCGGCGTCGTGCTGGGCTACGTGGCCGCCCGGGTGGTCGGCATCGACGAGGCGGCCCGGCGCGCGATCGCGCTGGAGGTCGGCATGCAGAACTCCGGCCTCGCGGCCAGCCTGGCCTCGACCTACTTCTCCCCGGTCGCGGCGCTGCCCGGCGCGATCTTCTCGGTGTGGCACAACATCTCCGGCTCGCTGGTCGCCACCTACTGGGCCCGACGCCCCGCCGCGGTCACCGGGACCGAACCGAGTCGGCAGGCGAGCAACGAGGTGTGACCTCGGCGGCTCAGCGCACCGGCCGGGCACCGCGCCGCAGCCCCTGAGCCGCGGGCCAGCACATCGGGACGCTCCCCGGCGTCATCCGGTCCGCCACCGCCCGTTCCCTCGGGCTCGGTGAACGTCGATCCGGATTCGACGCAGACGGGTCGTGGATGGTGCGGCGCCGGGACGTGCAGTCGTTGCGCCCGCGGCGTGTCCTCCGAGCAGGGCACGAGCCGGAGGGGAACGGCGGAGGGTCAGTCGCCCCCGCCGCGCATCCAGGTGCAGCGTTCGAGCACCCGTCAGGTCTCGTGGCCGAAGCGCATCAGGATGTGCGGGAACCCGTCGAGCTCCAGTTCTTCGGCGAGCGCCGTGCGCACTTCGCGCAACCGGAGCGGTTGGGTCATCACCGACGCGGCGATCCCGCGCGAGGTCGCCTCCAGCCACACGAGTTCCAGCGCTCGACCGATCCGCTCGTGATCGTCCGCGGTGTCACCGGTGCTGCAGAGGACGAGTGCGGAGTCGTGCTCGAAGCGTGCCGCCAGCAGCGTCTCGTCGGGAAGTCTGGTGCGGTCGGTCACCAGGCCGACGGCGGGAAGACCGCGCCGGCCCAAGGAGCTCTCCGCGATGCCGGATTCCGGCTCCTGGCCGCCGGGTTCGTCCTCGTGCACGATCCAGTGGGCGAGTTCGCGCTGGTATGCGTCGTCGTCCTGCATCACGCGCGCCGCGTAGCCGAGCGAGCGCGCCACCGCGTGCGCCTCGGCCGTGTCCGTGATCCAGTGCGTCTCGCCGCGAGCGAGCCCGGCGGCGGCCCCCAGCGAGGTGCGTTCGGCCGGAGACAGCTGCCGTCCCGGGAAGGTGCCCCGGTAGCTGCGCCGGTGCTCGATGGCGGCGAAGCGACGTTCGGTCTCCTGCCCCGGGTGCGTCCGGTGGGCCGCGGTGACCGTCGTGATCGCTCGGTCGCACCCGGGTTCCGCCACCTCGTGCACGTCCGGGACCAGGCCGAGGTGTTCCACCGCCAGCAGGAGGTTGGTCAGTGCGGTGCCCATCGAGAGCTCGCGGTCGCGTCCCAGCGGATCGTGCTCGTCGAGCAGGTCGACCGGGTGCCTGCGCAGTTCGGCCACGTCCTCGCGGACCGCGAACGTCCAAGGCCGTGCGTTGTGCACGGACGGGGCCGCCTCGACCGCGGCGTTCAGCACTGCGCGCTCCGGGGCGCTCCACACGTGCGCGCGGGGGTTCCGCTCCGCCATCACCTGGACCGTTCCTCGTTCCGGGCGCCGGGGCTCGCCATCGCCCACCGCTCCTGGCCGACGTCGGGCTCGTGTCCTCGCATACCGCACCACCTGCGTTCCGTCCTTCCGGGCGCAGCACCCAGGATGTGCCACGTCCCGGGGCACGGCAGGGTCGTTGGGCCCCGGAACGACCTCTCCGGGACTCTCGACCCTGTCCCCCCGGGCATGCGGTGGGTGCACTCTGATGCCGTGCCGGAGGGTGTTCGCCGGGGCCGGCGATCGACGCGGGGGGAGTGCACCGTGGTGGAACGGACGGTGGTGACCGGGATCGACGGGTCGTCCTCGGCCCTCCGCGCCGCTCGCTGGGCGGCCGGGGAAGCGCGCCGGAGGTCGGCGCGACTGCACCTGCTGCACTGCGACGTGAAGTCGCTCGTCGTCGTGCCCGACGCGCCGGTCGTGCCACCGCGGCAGATGTTCCTGGACAGCGTTCGGGAGGAAGCCGAGGAGTCCCTGCGCCTGGCGGAGGAGCAGGTGCGCGAGGTCGCGCCCGACGTCGTCGTGGAGACCGAGTTCCGCATGGAGGCTCCGTCGAGCGGTCTCGTGGAGCAATCCCGGCGAGCGGAGCTGGTGGTGCTGGGCAGCCGCGGGCTGGGCGGATTCACCGGGCTGCTGATCGGTTCCGTGGCCATCGCGGTGGCGGCGCACGCGCAGTGCCCCGTCGCGGTCGTCCGCGGCGAGCACGAACCGGACGGGACCGAACCGGTCGTGGTCGGAGTGAGCGGGTCCCGGCACGACATCGCCGCCCTCGGTTGCGCTTTCGGGTTCGCGGCAGCGCGGGAGGTGCCCCTGCACGCGGTCCACGCCTGGCACTCCCTGGCCGGCGACGAGGCGCGACTGCGACACCGGGTCGACGACGGATGGGCGGTGACCCGGTCCGACGAGGAGCGCTTGCTGACCGAGGCGCTGGCGGGCTGGTCCGAGGAGCATCCCGATGTCGTGGTGCAGCGCTTCGCGCCGCTGGACAAACCGGTGCGGGCCTTGCTCTCGCACGCGGAGCGAGCGCAGCTCGTCGTGGTCGGAGCTCGTGGACGGGGAGGTTTCACCGGGTTGGTGCTGGGGTCCACGAGCCAACAGCTGGTGCAGCACTCGCCGTGCCCCGTGGTGATCGCACGGTGAGGAACGTGCCGGGCGGGGAGGAGGCGACGATGACCGAGGCCGACCGGATTCTGGTGGGTGTCGATGGTTCCCCCGGTTCGCGGGCCGCGCTCCGGTGGGCGTTGGGCTACGCGGACCGCGCCGGAGGCGAGATCACGGCGCTGATCGCGTCCGGGATACCCGCGATGATCGACATCGCGATGCCGCTGCCCGGTGAGGGAGCGGCCGAGCACGCGGCCGCGGTGTTGCGGCAGGCCGTGGACGAGACGCGTGCCGACGACGGCCGCCACGTGCGTCGCCTCGTCATCGAGGACCACGGCGCCCCCGCGCTGCTCGCCGAGGCGGCGAGCGCCGACCTGCTGGTGGTCGGGCACCGCGGTCGCGGGGGATTCGCCGGCGCGCTGCTGGGTTCCGTCGCGCAGCACTGCGTCCGCCACGCGCCGTGCCCGGTGGTGGTGGTCCGCGACGTGCTGAGCTCGTGAGGCCCTCTGCCCGTGACGCGTCACCGAGGTGCGGCGGGACCGGGGAACCGCTCCGCGTTAGCGAGGTCGCGGGCGCACACCGCGCAAGTTCGCTGCCGCGCGCTTCGGCGAAGGCCAACTCCGGCGGCTCACCGCTCCAGGTGGGCGACCGGTATTCCTTCGGTGGGAACGGATTCCCCGGGCAGCCCGGAGACCTGCGTTCGTGAAGGGGCCTCCGATGCGTGCGGCGGCCCTCGCCGCGTTCCCGCCACAGCAGTGGCAGGAATCAGCCGGTGATGCCGGGCTGCGCGGGAGTTCGTCGGCCGGAGTCACCGAACGACGGCCACCGGGCATCGCGCGTGGTGCAGCACCCCCGAGGCGACCGATCCCAGGAACAGGCCGCTGAAGCCACCGCTGCCGCGATGCCCGACGACCAGCAGCGGGGAGGTCGCGGCCGCGTCGACGAGAGCGGGTACGGGATGCGCGAGAACGGCGACGGCGCGTGCGCGGAGTCCCGGGTACCGGTTCGTCCACTCGGCGAGCTGCTGGTGCGCGTGCTGCTCGATCCGCAGCTGCGTCTCGTCGCGCTCGGCCGGAGGAAGCGAGGGCGCGAGCAACCCGGCCTCGTGCCAGGCCTGCACCGCCAGCAGTTCGCATCCCCGAGCCGCCGCGGCGTCGAGGGCGAAGCGCAGCGCGTTGTCGATGCCGGGGGAGTCGTCCAGACCCACCACGACCGGTCCGCCGGAGTGCTCGACGTCGCCGCGCACCACTACCACGGAGCCGGAAGCCCGGGTGGCCACCTCGGAACTCACCGAACCCAGCAAGGCGTCGGCGAATCCGCCGAGCCCGCGCGAGCCCAGCACCAGCAGCCGGGCGGCTTCCTCGGCGCGCAGCAGCCCCTCGACGGGATGACCGGCACGGACCTCTGCACTGACCGGCACGTCCGGCGCCGCCTCCCGGCAGGCGGCCGCGGCCTCGCGCACGGCTTCGCCCGCGGAACCATCTCGGGCGGGATCGTCGTTGATCAGCAACACGTGCAGTCGCGTGCTGTGGCGCCGGGCTTCCCCAGCCGCCCACTGCGCTGCCTCGATGGAGCGGACCGAACCGTCGACGCCTGCCACGATCGCGTTCTCGGGCTGCGACATGGCGATGCCTCCTCGCCTCGACGTGCCTTCGCGGGTGGTCGGCCCAGCCGGGCCCCTCGCACGACGTCGCCAGGATGGCGCAACGGCCACCACCCGCGCAGGGACCGAAAGTCCTCGCGGGACGCGGACACCGCGTTCATTGCTCGGCGAAGTCGCGCAGGAGTTCGCGTGCGGTCCGGCCCGGCGCGGGGGACGGTGGTCGCGGGTTCCGGTGGCCAGCCCGCGCGCACGCCCAGTCGCGGATGCTCCAGCCCGGTCGGGACCTCCTCGCGGATGGCGGCGCCCCGGTCGAACCGCCCGGTCGTGGGGGCGGGAAGGCCCGGAGTCGATCAGGAAGGCGGCCTCCCGCGCACCACCAGGACCGGACAGGGGGCGTGGTGCAGGAGGGCTTGGCTGGTGGAGCCGAGCAGCAGCCCGCTGAACCCACCGCGCCCCCGAGCGCCCACGACGACGAGCCGGGCCCCGTCGGCGCGGGCGAGCAGCGCGCCCGCGGCCGAGCCTCGTTCGACGAAGCGGTCCACCACGACGTCCGGGTACCGCTCGCACCAGCCCGCGAGCAGCTCCGCCAGCAGCAGCTGCTCGCGGTGGCGCACCTCGTCCTCGGCCGGGCCCACCCGCAGCCACGTGGCGTCGACGCCGACGATGTCCCAGGTGTGCACGACGTGCAGCGGGGCTTCCCAGGCCGCGGCCGCCTCGAACGCGTGCGCCAGGAGGAGTTCCGCCTCCCGCGAACCGTCCAGGCCCACGACCACGGGGCCGTCGACCAGCCCCTGCCCGCGGTCGCTCCTGCCGCGCACCACCGCCGTCGTGCTGTGGCTGTGCGCGGCGACGGCCAGCGCGACCGAACCGGCCAGCAGGCCGGTGAAACCTCCCAGACCTCGATCACCGACCACCACGAGCTCGGCGCCGCGCGATTCGTCGATCATCACCGATGGCGGGGTGCCGGGGCACGACTCGGTTTCCACGGGCACGCCGGGGCTTTCCGAACGCGCGGAGTCGGCGGCCTCCGCCAGCCACTTCTCCACCTCGACGCGCACCGGCGCGTGGTGCTCGCGAGGCCACGGCAGCCCGGGGAGCTCCGGGAGCACGGGCAGCGCGAACACGTCGGCGTAGACGATCCGCAAGGTGGTGCCCCGCCGAGCGGCCTCTCGGGCCGCCCACCGCACGGCACCGCGCGCGGTCCCCGAACCGTCGATGCCCACGACCACCGGATCTCGGGCGTCTCCGCTCATGTCGTCCCCCTGTTCCGGCTCGACACCCCGCAGCGAGGGGGCGAGCGCACCCGGCGCCTGCGGCGAACCGCTCGAACCCGGCCACGTTCGACCGTGCGCGATTCCTGCGCCGCCCGCCTCTCAGCAGGAGATCAGGCGCGCGCCTCGCATCGGCACCACGTCGGCGCTCACGCGGGAGGACGGACGACCAGCAGCGGGCAGGGCGCGCAGTGGGCGAGCGCCCGGCTGGTCGACCCCAGCAGCATCCCGGTGAAACCGGCATGGCCACGGCTGCCGATCACGAGCAGTTCGGCGCGCGCCGCGTGGGCGAGCAGCGCCCGGACGGGGCGGTCGTGCTCGACCGAACGGTGCAGCTCCACGTCGGGGAAGCGCTCGGTGGCTCCGGCGAGGCGTTCGGCGAGCAGGCGGTGGGCATCCCGTTCCCGGTCGGGGTCCGAGATGTCGGAGGTGAGGTCGTTCCAGTCCTCGGCGGCGACCTCGCGCCAGGTGTGCACGGCCAGCAGCGGAACTCCGCGCAGGCCGGCCTCGTGCAGAGCCCAGCGGAGGGCGTGATCGGCGACCCCGGCGGAGTCCACGCCGACGACGATGCCGCCATCCCGGCCGGGCCCGCGCGACTCGCGCACGACCGCCACCGGGCAGGCGGCGAGCGCGATCGCCGCCTCCGCCGTCGAGCCGAATTCGAGCCGCGCTCCTGACTCGTCGAGCCCGTGGCTCCCGACGACGAGCAGGTGCGCCGCGGTCGACTCCGCGACCAGCCGCTCGGCCGCGTCGCCGCGCTGGACGTCCCCGCGGGCGTCCACGGCCGGCGCCCCCCCGGGGGGGGCCCCCCCCGGGGGGGGGCCGAGCGGCCGCGGGGGGGCGGGATTCCACCCCAACCG